>JAJFUV010000342.1 GCA_021372245.1 Terriglobales bacterium | reverse complement strand
CGGCTGAAGATTCCTGCCTTGTCCCAACGGGCGATGACATCCTGCACTAGAACCGTCATCTTCTCCAGCACGGCATCGAAGTACTGTTGTGCCTTGCCTTGGTCGAAACGCACATAGCCTTGCCCGGGCTCGTACAGGATGATGGACGCCGGGAACGGGTAGGCCGACCAGGCTCCTGCCGGCGGGCGGGGCATGGCCAGCGAGTTGTCATAGCGTTCCGGTCGAACCAGGCTCGGGTCGATGGCCTGGAGGAAGGCCGTCTCGTTCCATCCCGCGTGGCCTCCATCCTCGCCGAACACTTTCAGGGTCACATCCGAACAGATTGCCCACCAGTTCGTCACCAGTGTGCGCACGCGTTTCTCGCGCCCGACGGTTTCGGCAACGCGGTTCAGAATCTCCGTCTGCGGACCTCCGTGGCCGTTCACAATGATGATGTTCCGGAAGCCCATGCCCGCCAGGCCGGCGAGCAGGTCCTGCATGTAAGGGCCGTAGGCGGGTCCGGAGATGGTGAGGCCGCCGGCGTAAGCGTCCAGGCTGCCCGTCACGCCGTAAGGCACCGCGGGCGCCACCAGCGCGTTCAAGCGCGGCGCCATCTTGCGGGCCAGTGCCAGGGGTGCGATGGCGTCGGCTCCGTTCGCCGCCGCGCCATGCGCCTCGAGCGTGCCGGTGGGCAGCAGCACCGTGGTCACTCGCGACGGCACCAGTTCGCGAATCTCCATCCAGTTGAGTTCGCTCATCTCGCGGCTGCGCGGTGTTTGCGGAAATGCCGCCGCCAGCGCCGCAGCGGCACAAAGGAACAACCGGCTGAGAGGGTGACGCATCATGGCCCTCAGCTTACCACCAGCGCCGGTTGCGGGAGGTCCCGAGCACCACGCTCAGGTATACTACGGTTGCTAGGGGATGATTTCTTTCGTTATCCGACACTGAAGATTCGGGAGAACTGGGCCATGTGGATTGCAGGAGTTGTTATCACCCTTCTCGTCGTCCTGGGAATCTATGAGTACCGGCTGCGGAAACCGGACCAGCTTGTCCTGTACGAAACCGCCGGAACGATCCGGCTGCGCGGCGGCGCGATTTACCCGCGCCACTTCAGCCTCGCGCTGCCGGGAACCACGCACCAGACCGAACAGAAGATCGACAGCATCGCGCGCGGAAGCGTCCTGCTGCGGACCACGCTGGCGGTCACTGTCGCTCCGAGCCGCGACAACCTCCTGGGCCTTGTCCGCGTGGGTGGATGGCAGCGCGACGCCGTGGTCAAGGCGTCGAAAGAGTTCGAAACCGTGATTCAGGGCATCGTCAAGGCGTTCACGGAGGGGTGCCTGATCGAGGATCTGTCGTCAGAGAATCTGCAGCAGCACCTTTGGGCCGGCGCCGAAGTGCGCGCTGCCCGGTTCGGTCTGGAGTTGGTTTCGCTGACGGTCCAGTCGGTGGACGCGGTCGATCCCGAGATCGCCGAAGCCATGCGGCGGCGCGAGTCCGCCAGGATCCTGGAGCAGACCGAGCAGCTCAACCAGGCGGCCCGCGTCTCTGCCGCACGCGCCAAGCTTCAGGCCGACGAGCAGATTGCCCTCGCGGAGCATGAGCTGGAATTGAAGCGCTCCGGACTGCGCGAGGAGGAACTCGCCAGGGAAGCGATCCTGGCCGAGAAGCGCACCAGCGAAGAATTGAAGCGCAGCCGGATGAAGCTGGCTTACGAGAACGAAGAGCTGGCCCTGCTGAAGAGCAGCCCCGAGCTGCTCCTGCTGAGCCCGCAGGCGGCACGCCTCGCCGAAGCGAGCCAGAACCTCAAGAACGCACGCACCATCGTCTCGCTGTGGTCTTCGGATGCCGAGCGGGAGTCCCGGCTGTCCAACCTGTTTCAGCGGTTTCTCGAACTGGTTCTGGAGGGCGACAAGAAGCAGTTGAAGCCCGATGGCGGCGAGGGCGGCTAGCCCGCCGCGATAGCGCCGCACGCCGTTGGTGGAAGCGCCTATGCGTGAAATCCAACTCCAGCCGATCGAGCCTCCGGAGGCCGCCGGCAATCCGCCGCAACCGCAGAGGTCTTTGCCGGATCTGTTCGCCCTTCGTCCCGTCAAGGCGGCGGTAGTGTCGGACATTAGCGAAGCCACCGCCGCCTCGTCCGTGCCCGCCGATGAGCGGGTGAACTTCCACATCGGCAACCCGGTGCAGGATCCCCGGCTGGTGGAACTCTACGCGCGGATCGCGCTGGGTCTGCCTCCGGCGCAAGCCGCCACGAACGGCGATCTTGCGGGCGCGCTGTGCAGTGAACTCGGCTGGACGGCGGATGAACGGGATAGGACGGAGTTTCTGCTCGAGTTGATCCGCAGGAGCGCTCCCTACCTGCCACGCGGAGGGTATCTTCGAAACAAGCCCGGCGAGCTGATCCGGCTCTTCAACGAATGGTTGACCAGACAGCGCGAGCCGTTGTCTTACGATTTCGGTGAGAAGACCGGCCGCCGCGAAGTCATCCTGGCCTCCGGCGGGATTTCCGAGGCGCTGCGGGTATTCTTCCATGGCCTGGCGACCAAGCTGCAGCACCTTCCGGCGACAATCTTTACTCACGGGATCCGCATCCCGGACCATCTCCGGCAGTTCGACGGCCTCCAGTTCCACGAGCTGGCGGACGACGCGAGCGAGGCAGTCGAAACGCTCGATCGCTCGGTGACGCGAGATGCGTCGACTCCGGCTTTCGTCGTGCTCGGCAAGGTGCTTACCGAAGAGTTGAGGCGCAGGTTGCGGATTATAAGCCGGGACCGCTCGCTCTTCATCGTCGAAGCGAACGACGCCCCGAATCATCTGTCGCTGGCGCGCGAAGCGAAGATGATGGACCGCACCCTGCGGTTCCTCACTCCCGCCATCTTTTCCCCGCGTCTCGCGCCGTTCGCCACGGTTTTCATCGCCGGATACGAAGAGTTCGTCCGCATGATCGAGACTGTGCATTTTCAGCTCAAGGGCACTCCGTCCGCGGCCGACGTCGAGCTGCTGACGTTCCTGGTGAAGCACAGCTCACACGATGACGTGCCGCGGGGGAATCCCGAGGAACCGCTGTACCCGGAAAACTCGCCGTTCTTTCCGGAGCTGCACCGGACGGCGTCCGCCGCCATCGCTCGTACGGAAGCCCGGAACGCATGTCTGGCCGGCGCGCAGGTCGCGCGCCTTGAGGAGCGGCTCTCGCAGGTGGTGGAGCGCGTGGCCGGGCGTTTAGCCGATTTGCGCGTGACCGGAGGCTACGCCGCTCTGGCGGCCCATCCCTTCGAAGGGTTGCCCTTCGAGCAAATCCTGGAGGCGCTGCCGGACGGCCGGACCGAACTGCTGGAGGCGTTCAAAGTCTGCTTTCTGCGACACCATCCCGAATACCGTCTCGACGCTTCGATGGTGGTGAGCGGATCGGCGCGTACGGCGCTCGGCCTGCTCGGATTCCACTGCGGAATCCGCGAGGTCGTCATCCCGGACCTGAGCTGGACCTACGAGCACTGCTTCCCGAGCGTCACATCCGTTCCCCTCACGCCGGACTTCGAACTCGAGGTGGAGCGCCTCATCGCCACAGTCGAAGAACGGTTGCGCCGGGATCCGGATTGGGGCAGCCACGGCGCCCTGGTAATCAACAACCCCCACAACGCGACGGGCCAGGTCTTTAGTGAAGACGCGCTGCGGGCCTTGCTGCGCCACCTCCTGGGGCGCGGAGTTTTCGTCATCGACGATCTGTCCTACCAGAACGTTGCTCCCAGCCGCGACCTGGCGGGGCCCATGACGCTTCGGCAGATGGCCAACGATCTTGCGCGCCTGGGATACATCTCCACGGAGCAGGCGGACCGGGTGATCACGGTTCATTCGCTCTCGAAGACCGATTGCCTCGCCGGCGCCCGCCTGTCCGTGGTGGAAATCCGCGAACCGGAACTGCGCGCGCGCTTCGAGGCCGTCAACCGCGGTATCGCGCCCAATACCGGCGCCATCCTCCTCGCGTACCTGTTCTACCGGCAAGGCTCGCAAAGCGCCGGTTCCTACTGGAGGCTGCGCAACCTCATCTTCGAGGAGCGGATGAGCGCCATCGAAAAGGCGGCTGCGGACCTGCCGCCGAATCGCAATCCGTTCGGCATCACCATCACGCGTCCCGCCGGAAGCATGTACCCTCGGATGACGCTTGCCCGGCTGCCGGCCGGCATCTCGTTGGACTGGATTGCCTCCGGGCTCGCCCGCCAGGGGATCGGCCTGATCCCGCTCTCCACATTCGCCCACACGGAGGAGGGCTTCGAGATTGCCCGAAAGTCGTTCCGCATGACCCTGGGCGGCACCGACGGCGCCGATCGCCTGACGACCAAGACGCGCCGGGTCCTGATCGACCTGAACCGGCTCATCGCCGAGGAGGAATCCCATTACAACCGCAAGTGGTTCGCGCTCTCCGGCCGGCGGGGTCATCCGCGGCTGGACCGATCCGCCATCCGAAGGCAATGGACGGCGTTCGCCGAAGAAGCTGCCGCGGGTTGCCGCGACTTGCTGCGGGCCGAAGCGGCGTCACCGGAGAGGTTCCTGAAGGACCGCCTGGAGGTGTTCGGCTCGCAACTGGACGACAAGCTGGAACTGGCCGAAGAGCGGCTCGCGCTGGCCGAGGAGGGCGGCAAGCTCGAGCGCATTCTGGAGCAGCAGTTCTGTAAGGACGACCTGGCCCGGCGGCAGCGCGAATTCCGGACGCGGCTCTACGACCGGACCGTACACCCCACGCAGATGTATTCCATCCGGTCCGAGTTGTTGTGGGAGCAGGTCATCGACGGGCTCCTGGCGGCGGACCCGGCGACGCGCGAACTGGTCGCGCCGCTGGCGCGCGAACTCTCCCGGGAGTTCCTGGGGCTGAACGTGGCGATCGACTCCAAGGGGGAAGGCGACGAACTGCTGCTGGACCTCGGCGCGGTGATTGCTGCGGAGGATTACGCGCGCTTCAACTCGCGGACGGATGCTCGCGGATTCCTTTCGTATTGGGGAGACTGGGACGGCAGCAACCGTCCGTCGGGGCAGGGGCACCACCTCATCGCAACCGTCCTCATGGAGAACGTGGCCCGCATGGGACGGCTGCTCCAGATGCTTCTCAAGGCCGGCCACGCGCTTCGACTGGCCCCGCAGCTCATCCAAGAAGTGAACCGCCTGCCGCTCACCAACCGGCGGTTCGGCGCGCTGTTTGACGAAATCACGGGCCTGACGACGCAACTCGAGCGCCGCTACCGCGGCCTGCTGCCATACGACGTCCAGCCGGGGGTGATTCGAAAGCTCGGGATGAAGCTGCGGCTGGCGCGCGATCCTCTGTTCTCGCTCTGGGAGCACAACGATCGTCTGGAGCGGCGCATGCTGGAGCTGCGGCGCAAGCGCCGGGATACGCTGGAGTACTACTTCGCGCTCAACAAGTCCCTGCGGAAGACCCTGCACGCGCACCTGGGCGATCTGTGCAAACAACTGAGGAACCCCGCGTTCGCCCTGGCCGCCACCGGTTACCGCGATCTGCTGCAGCGCGTCGTGATCACGCCACGCATCCACCAGAACATGGTGACGTCGCCGGATCCATTCGCGATCGACACAACCGTCCACAACCTCGTCGAGCTGAACGAAATCGCCGGACGGCATGGCAATCCCGGCATGGTGCTGGCGTTGCAGGTGAGCATGTCGTCGGACGCCGAGGCCCTGATCTCGCTCGACCGTAAACTGCGGGCCGAGCGGGAGCGCGTGATGCGTTCAGGCTGCCCGGAACTGCCCTCGATCTGGCTGGTGCCGCTGTTCGAGGATATCGAGGTGGTGCGCGAAGTGACGGCGTATTTGCAAAAGCTGTGGGATTACGCCGTCCAGAGCCGCCGCCTCAGCGAGACCGCGGAAAAACGCTTCTCCGAGATGATCCCGGAGTTGTTCGTCGCCGGTTCCGACCTCAGCCAGCAGATCGGCCAGACTGCCGGATTGTCGGCTTTCAAGAAATCCAAGTTCGAAATCGTGCGCTGGCTTGCCGAGCGCAGTCTGGTGGGCGACGTGCGCATCAAGATGGGCTGCGGCGAACCGATGCAGCGGCAGGGCGGCTACTACGCGCCGGTTTCCGGGCGCCCGGGCTTCCTGCTCACCCCGGAGAACGAACGCACGCTCGGCGAATCCGTCGAAGCCTCGGCCAAGCGGAGCGCGCGGTACGCCACCACTCCGCTGATGGGCGTGTTCGCCAGCGGCGACCTGATGACCTTCCAGAGCAACCTGTCGGAGCGCCTGCGTCATATGCCCGTCGCGGAACTGGCGCAGGTCTTCTATCACGTTGCCCAGGCCCAGCGCTTCTCGGCGAATGAACTTTACCGGGCGGCGGAACCCCTCACGGAAACGCGCCTCCAATTCACCAATCGCGGGCTGCAGGAACTGCGGCGTCTCACAATGGGGCTCGAGGACGAGCTGCTCGACGAGTTCTTGAAGCTCTCGACCGAGAACTTCCGGCGCATCCTGTACGGCCGGGAGGAAGACGTTGTCGGCGTCTATGTAATCTCGTACTTCATCGCGCGCACGATGCCGCCTCTGCGCGACCGGCCGACCGTCCGCCCCACGCCGGGCCTCACCGCCAGCCGCGGCCAGAAGATCCTGGAGCGGATCGCGGCCACTATCCCGCTGGCCCGGCACGGGAGCAGCTTGCGCGCCATTGCCCACAACCAGGCGCAGACGTTCGTGCTCGGCATCAACCAGCTCACCACGGGCCTGTTCCGCGCCCTGAACGCGTTCGCTCGCCAGCGCTCGTCGGAAGGGGAAGGCGAGGGCGTGCTGGCCGATCGCATCCTGCCGCACCTGCCGGTCTATGAGATCCTCCAGACCCTGCGCCTTTACCAGGACGTGGATTTGCGCTGGCTCAAAATCATGGAGAAGGCTTTCCCCGCCGGCAACTCCGCCTTCACCGTCCTTCGGGAAGACGCCGACTCCATCGCGACGATTGTCCCGTTCTTCCAGAAAGAGGTCCTGCGGCGGCACGGCGTGAACGTCTCGGAGTTTTTCGAAGGCGACCGCTTTCCGCCGCGCCTGCTTCCCACGCTGAGACCCGACCTGGCGGTGCTGCTGCAACCTGACCTGTTCAACACCGGTGTGGAAGAGTTGTTGGGCGCGATCGGAAGCGAGGTGCCGGCGAGCTGGCGCGAGGAGATAGAGCGGCTTCTGGATCTGCCCCGCGAGATCCAGGGATGGCGCGAAAAGGCGTGGGGCCTGCTCCAGGAGCCGGTGTTCGCGCGCGTCTCGAGTTTCGTGGAATTGGCGACGGCGCTCCATTCGGTGGCGCAGCGAAGCTCCGTTTCTGAAGCCGGGCCTCCGCCTGTCATGCGCCGAAAGCCGCGGAATGCGGCGTCGTTCCTGAACAGTCCGGCCGAGGATTCCCTGCAACAATTCCTGCACGCCGCCTTCGAATACCTTTCCACGCTTCCAACGGGATCGGTCGAATTACCCACCAATATTGTCCGGGCGATGAAAGAAGTAAAGCGCATCGTCCGGATTGAAGAACAAGCCCTCCCGGCGCGCGAGCAGGACCTGCTGCGGTTCTATCTGCTGCAAATTGCGCGGGCCACGGGCGAAAACGGGTGATGACGGAGGGGTGCCGCAGCCTCCACGCCCCGTGCCAAGCGCTATCCTGGAATTAATGTCCCAGATGCACGTAGAAATCCGGCAACAGCCGGAAGCACTTCAACGCACTTTATCCGAAGCTTTGCGTTTGACCGAGAAGTTGCGCAGCAAGTTCGAGAAGTCGCGGCCGCGTTTGATTGTTCTCGCGGCGCGCGGCACATCCGATAATGCCGCGCTGTTTGGACGGTACCTGCTGGAAATCACCACCGGCATCCCTGTTTCACTCGCCGCGCCGTCGGTATTCACCCTTTACCGCTCCGCGCTCGACTTGAAGGACACCCTCGTGGTGACCGTTTCGCAGTCCGGTGAATCCACCGATATCGACTACGTTCTCGAGCACGCCGGCAAGTATGGCGCCGCCACCGTCGGCGTTACCAATGAGCCTGCCAGCACCATGGCCCGCCTGGCGGAGAACACTTTCCTGGTGCGCGCGGGAAGGGAAAAGAGCGTAGCCGCTACCAAGACTTATAGCGGCCAGGTTCTTTGCTTCTACCTGCTGGCTTATGCGCTGGGCGCCAAGATTCGCCTGGACGATCTGCGCCGGCTGCCGGAATGGGCCGCCGCTTCGCTCACGATCGAAAAGCAAATCGCGGAATGCGCCGAACGATATCGCTTCATGACGCACGCCGCCGCGGTCGGGCGCGGTCTGAACTACTCCAACGCGTTTGAGTTCGCGCTGAAGTTGATGGAGACCTGCTATGTGGTTGCTGAGCGCTTCTCCATTTCGGATTTCCAGCATGGTCCCATCGCCATGATCGAGCAGTCCTTCCCCGTCTTCATGTTCGCGCCAAGCGGCGTGACATGGCCGACCACGAAGGAAATGCTGACGCGGCTCGACCATCTGAAGGCCGACACGCTGCTGATCACGGACCGCAGCAACAAAGAGGTTCAGAAGATGGGTGTCCGGACGATCACCGTGCCGCTGCGGCTCGGCCGTGCCAGCGCGGTTCCCGAGGAGTTGTACACGCCGATCCCGTACATCATCCCAGCGCAGTTGTTTGCGGCGTGCCTGGCGTCCAATAAGGGCCTCGACCCGGATCATCCGCGGTCGCTCTCGAAAGTCACCCGCACTCTCTAACCCCGCAAATCCGGGAACCAATATGATCTGACAGGGTTTTCGAATTGGAGGAGAATGTGCGTCTCCGCTTTGGTGGAGATTCTTTACGCAGGTTAGCGCTCCTGGCGGGCGCCGGGTTGCTAGCCCTGGTGGGCGCACGCCGCTCGCACTGAACGGATTTGCGCCCACGGCCGTGCCCGCCGGGCGAAAGAATTAGCGAACATTCGGTTTTCTGCTATCGTCATTCAGAGAGAAGGCGGGTGATGTTATGTTGACCCACGTCAAAACACTTGGGATCCTGAATATCGTTCTGAGCGCCCTTGGAATCCTCGCGGCCGTGCTGGTGCTGGCGATCTTCGGCGGCGTAGCCGGTATCGTCGGAATGGCCTGTCAGGATGAAGGCAAGTTGATTGCCATGCCGATTCTCGGCATCATTGGATGCCTAATTTTCGTCCTCGTGATGCTGGTTTCGATCCCGGGCCTCATCGCCGGCGTGGGATTGCTGAAGCTGCGCCCCTGGGCGCGGATTCTCGGCGTTGTCATTTCGGCACTGAACATCCTGAATTTCCCGTTCGGCACCGCGCTGGGTGTGTACGGACTATGGGTTTTGCTTTCCAACGAGACGATCGCGTTGTTTGAAGGAGCGCGCGGCCGTTAGCGCAACTGCTTGTTGAACAGCTGCGATTGCGTTTCGGACAGCATTTTCTCGAACTTGCGCTTCTGGTTCTCGTCGAGAACCCGCAGGATGCGGGTCTTGCCCGCGGCGCGCACATCGTCCATCTGCGATTGCAGCATCTGGTAGTACTTCATGAAGTCGTCCAGCACGAGTTCCAGTTCCTCGCTCTGGGCGGGCGTCAGGTTCAACTCTTTCTTGAAGCGCTGGAGAGAAATGTCCTTGCCGCCTTCCCGCCAACTCGGGCTGGGCCGGCCGCCGCCGGGCCAGTGGTGGAAGGCCGCACCCATGGCGACGGCCCCTGCAAGTGCCCCGCACAGAAAGATCAAAGCCAGCACCAGCAAAAGCTGTGGGTTCTTCCAGGCGGGTTTGGATGGTCCTAGCATGCTCTTCCCTGGCTACTCCTGGTAGGTCGCCAGCGTGGCCAGAATCGTGTCGCGATCCTGTTGCTGATTGCCGCCGATCCCGGAGGCCGGCTGTGCCGGTTCAGCCATGATGGCTTCCGGCGCGGAGGCCGTGACCGGAAGAGATTGTTCCGTCGAGACCAGATAGCCGCCGAAGAGAACCAGGAAAACCAGACTGGCAAATACGATGCGCCGTGAGAAACCAGGATCGAGGAATGCGCCCCAGAAACTCGGCCGCCGCTGTGAATCGATACGGTCCATGACACGGGCGTAGAAACCGGGACTGGGCTCGGCCTCGCCGGCCGGACGTAACGACTGAAACACTGCCGCTTGCGAGCGCATGGCCTGCATCTCGAGCCGGCACGCTTCACATGCGGCGAGATGCAATCCGGCTTCAGCGTTCGAAGCCGTGCGGTTTTCCACTGCGAGCAACTCTTCAAGGTGTTCCTTGATGAGCGAATGCATGGCTTCTTCCCTCAATCAACCTTTGACTGCTTTACTCCGGCTTTGTGGATCTGACGCCCACTTGCCTGGAGATTCATTTTATATGATCCGGAAGCGCAATAACTAAGCAATTGCCGCCCCCGCCGTGCGCGAAAGCCGGTTCGCGGCTTTCAACAGCTTCTGTCGCGCACGGAACAGCTTCACCTTGATGGTGTTTTCGTTCATTCCCGTCATTCCGGCGAGTTCCTCCACCGAATGACCTTCCACTTCCTTCAGCAGCATCAGCGTGCGCTCTTCCTCGGAAACCTTCGCCAAGAGCTTCATGGCGTAATCGCGCCGCGCCAACCCTTCGTCAATGCCCTCGCGGTGGTCGCTGGCCGCCTCCGAATTCGACATCCGCCTGGCGTCTTCCTCGCTAAAATCGCTTTCGTACACCAGTTTGCGCACGCGCTTCTTGCGCAAGTAGTCGTAACACTCGTTGACCGTGATCTTATACAGCCAGGTCAACAGCGAACTGCGGAAGTCGAAACTGGAAATGGAAAAGTAGACCTTTGCAAATACCTGCTGAGCGATATCTTCGGCGTCGTTGCGATTCCTGAGCACGCCGTGAATGATCGAAAACACCTTCGACTGGTAGCGCTCCACGATCTCGCGAAACGCCAACTCGTCTCCGGCTTGCACGCGGCGAACCAAGGCCGCTTCTTCGCTTGTCCGATGATCCACGGTTCGTGTCTTGGCCCGCCCGGCCGATCCAGCCGCTGGAAACGGGAGTACACCGCTGAAGCCGCTCATACCTATAGGGTCCGACGTTGCGCGAACCCCAGCGGTTTCAGTGAAACCAGGCCTTACGGTCCTCTCCCACTGATTGTCTCTCATCCCGGCCCGCTGTCGCATCCACCCGGCTCCTCAAATCATCAGACAGGAGGGCGGACGGCCATACTAACGTGCTAAATTGAGAGTAGGAAGGGCAATCCGCACAGGAGGGTACAGATTATGATCCAACTGACTCAGAAGGCCATTGAGAAGGTGAAGGAGATCCTGGATACCCAGGAGCCGAAACCCGCCGGCCTGCGAATTGCCGTTGTCGGCGGCGGTTGCTCGGGCTTCAACTACTCCATGGCTTTCGAATCGAACCCCGGGATGCTCGACAAGACGTACAGTTTCGACGGCCTGAACGTCTACATCGACCAGGCCAGCATGCTGTACCTGGATGGCGCCGAGGTGGACTACATCGAGACCCTGGAAGGCGCCGGCTTCAAGTTCAATAATCCGAACGTTAAGACCACCTGCGGCTGCGGAAGCTCCTTCAGCGCCTGATCCCGGTCAGGAGCCGCTACGCGGAGCCGCCACCTGGAATTCGAACAGGTTCCCGGAGACTTTTACGCCTTTCGAATCAATGACATCTGCGACCAACCGGTAGTCTCCCGGTTCGGTTGCTTTCCACACTGCATCCCCCCGCTTGACTGATGAATCCGCGGCGATTGTGCCCTGGTACTCCCCTTGTGCCACGGTCTTTCCGCCAGCCTCCTCGATGCGCCAGCGGATGGTCGCGCCCGGGAGGTCCGTCCAGCGGTCGTTGATCGCCCACACTCCCACCCGCACCTCCTCGCCCGGCTGCCAGCGGTCGCGGTCGTACTCCAGGCTGGCCAACACCGGCTGGAAGCTGCGCTGGACGGTGTAATAGACCTTGTGCGGCACACGGTAGAAGTCGATGCAGGCCATGGTCACGGACGGCCAGATGTCGATGGCGTGGAAGTGGAAGATGCCGCCAGCGTCGTATTTGCGCCGCCGCATGCGTTCAATGGCGAGCTGAAACAGGCGCGAGACGTAGTTCTGCGTGCGCGGGATGTACTGTTCGAGCGTCATGCCGGCCGGGTCGCCCCAAGCGCGCATGGCCTCCGGGATTTGCAGCTTGTGGAAAATCCAATCCTCGGCGTGGTCCTTTATAGGCCAGGCATTGGGCATGAACTTGATCAGGGATGAGTAGTTCGGCAGCGCGGTAGCGCCTAGTTCGGTCACGAACTTCTCTTCGAGCTTTCCGTACTGCCAGATGTTGCCGCTGTACCAGCCATAGTAGACGTGGGCGTCGCCGTAGCGTCCGGTGGAGCGCACCACCAAACGGTGCTGCGGATCGTTGAAGAACAACCGGGGCGCCAGGTGCTTGGTCAGGTCGCGATAGTTTTCCAGATCCTCCTCGTCGCTGGTGGACCAGGCCATCACGGAAGGATGGTTGCGCACGTAGCGTATGTGCGGGTCATAGAGCTCGGCGGCGCGCAGGGAAAACTCGCGGTCGTGCGGGTACCACGCTTCCAGATAGTCCTGCCAGAGGAGCACGCCGTTTTCATCGGCCAGATCGTAGAACTCGCGGTTGGTGAAGTGGCAGTGAATGCGGATGGTGTTCACGTTCATGCCAAGCATGAGCTTGAAATCGCGCTCGATGGCCGGCCGGTCCATCTCCGAGAGGAACAGGTTGTAGTAGTAGTTTGTGCCGCGCACGAAGAAGCGCTTGCGGTTCAAGTAGAAGTTCCAGCCGATACTCTCAATCTCGCGAATGCCCACGGCGAGGCTCTTGCCATCCACCGGAGCGCCTGCGGGATCGAGGAGCCGTACATCCAGCGTGTACAGGTTGGGCTTGCCGTGATCCCAGGTCCACCACAATTGAGGATTTGCCAGATTGAACACCAGTTGCGTATGGCCCTCGGTGGCCGCCGCGCGAATGCGGTAACTTTCGTTCGACGAGAAATTGCGCGGCCGCAGCGTCAGCTCCCATTCGGCGCCTTGGCCGGTCTCCTCGGCTTCGAGGTCCACCTCGACAGCGGCGCCCTTATCCAACAGGCGCGTGTTCACGGCTACATCGCGGATGCGAGCGGCCGTTCCCGCCACCAGGCGCACACTGCGCGTGATGCCCAGCGCGGTGATGTCGTCCGGCTTCTGGTCCACATTGCCGTAGGAGCCCTTGACGTAATAGGGGCGGTGGCGCCAGTAGTAGGTGACCGGCGTCCAGATGCGCACCAGCAGCTCGTTTTCCGCGTCAAACTTCACCTGCCGGGTCACGTCGTAATCGTAGGGATCGATGTACCCTTCGTGCCGGCCGAGGGAGTGCCCGTTCAGGAACGCGTCGGCGTAATAGTCGGTGGCGTCGAATTCGAGGCGCAGGCTCTTTCCGGACATGGCCTGCGGAACGCGGAAGCGCTTGCGGTACCACCATTCCTTGTAGCTGACCCAGTCGGCATCGTGGGTGTAAATCTTAGCCGGGTTCAGCCACTGTATGTGCGCGCTTCCCGGTACGCGCACCTTGCGCCACTCCGAGGACGGTCCGGCGCCCTTTTCCCCCCACGCCAGTTCCCACTCGCCGTCCAGGCCAAGCGTTGGCGGCTGAAAGGCGGCCGGGGCGGGGACGCCGGTTTCGACGTGATAGTCCAGTTCGCGTTCCGCCGGGGGATTCGCCGCAAGGCTTCCCTGTTCCGGACCTGTCACCTTCACCAGCAGGGGGTTGCGCAGAATCCGGTTCTCCTTGCGGGCTTCCATCACGGTGTTGTCACCCTGCCAGCGTGGGAACGTCAGGGCGATCTGGGTCCGCCCGCCGGGGGCCTTGGCCTCGAAGCGCCGCGAGCCGGCGCCGGTCCAATCCAGCTTCTCGTCCAGGGCCACAATGCCTAGCGCGCCGTAATTCTCCTCCCGCCGGTAGTAGACCGTATTGCCGCCCGGCAGCTTCTTCCAGGGGCGCGGACCGATTTCGTGGTCCGGCGGCTCCTCGGGTTCGGGCCCCGTGGGCCAGCCGTATTCGGAGCCGTTCACAAAACGGTCGAAGGGAAGGTAGGGCAGGGCGCTTACGGCGGCGAAGCGGAAGCCACCCGTGGCCGACCACTTGAGCCAGGCGCTATCGGCGGTCCACGTCATCTCCCAGGAGGTGGTTGCGTTTGAAAGGCGCACCCGCGCGCGCAAAGGGCCGGCTTCCAGGAATTCCACTTTGGTAAAGCCGCCGCCCGTCTCCGGCGTCGTCCAACCGGTGTTCTCACCCGTGACGCCCGTGGGACCACGCTCGGGGGCCTTCTCCGCGACGTGTATGTCGTTCTTCAACGCTTCGGTGCTCTCGGGTGTCGTTTCCACCAGGTTCAGCACGCGCTGCGGTCCGGCCGTGAGGTTGTAAGCCTCGACGATCGCGGGAACCTCCATGTCGATCATCACGCGGAAGCGGGTGTTGCCCAGTTCGACGCGCCGCATGCCCACCAGGCGCAGCATGATCGGGTTGCGGAATTTCGGGGTGTTCGCTTGGCAACAGGAGATCCGGTAGACGGACGGTTCGCCCGGAATCAGCGTGGCTGGAATCAGCAACTCACCTTCCGCTATCTGCCAGGGAAGTTCCTCGCCTTTCGCGCCGGCCACAGTGAACGGACCGGGCGCACCCCCCAGTTTGTCGAACGGTATGGCGACGACTTCGTTCGTTCGCCGGTAGAGCCCCGTGGGCTCCTCCAACCGCACCGTCCATACTTCAGCCGCCGCCAGCGGCAGTCCCAGGACTAACAAAGCCAGTGATCGCATCGGTAGCGCCCTTTTACGATAATAGTCTTACATGATCGAGAACCTCCTGACCGAGCAGCGCAATCCGGCGTCGGCGGACATTGATGCCATGTCCACCGAAGCGATGCTCGGCGTGATGAACGGCGAGGACCGCAAGGTGGCCGACGCGGTTGCGAAGGAAATACCTGCCATCGCCAGGGCCGTGGACGCCATCGCGGCGGCCATGGAGAAAGGCGGGCGGCTGTTTTATATCGGAGCCGGCACCAGTGGGCGATTGGGTGTATTGGACGCCTCCGAATGCAGGCCCACTTTCAGTGTGCCGGCGGAGATGGTGCAAGGCATCATGGCGGGCGGCATGGAAGCGCTGTACAAGGCCACGGAAGCCAGCGAGGATGACGCGGAAGCAGGCGCGCGCGATCTTGTGACGCGCGGGTTCACCCCGGCCGACTCGTTGGTGGGCATCGCCGCCAGCGGCCGCACCCCTTACGTGCTCGGGGCCGTTGAGGCAGCCAGGAAGATGGGCGCTGTCACCGCTGGCATTAGTTGCACTCCGGATTCCGAGTTGAGCCGAGCAGTGGAGTTCCCCGTCGCGCCCACGCCGGGTCCCGAAATCGTGACCGGCTCGACGCGGCTTAAGGCCGGGACCGCTACCAAGCTGGTGCTGAACATGATCTCGACCGGGGTCATGATCCGGCTCGGCTACGTCTATGGCAACCTGATGGTGAACGTGCAGCCGAGCAACGAGAAGCTTGTGGACCGCGCGCGGCGCATCATCTCGGCTGCTACCGGGGTAGATTACGCCCGCGCGGGCGAACTGCTCGAAGAGGGTGGCCGCAAGGTGCCGGTCGCCATCGTCATGGCGAAGTTGAACGTCGCGCGCGAGGAGGCAGAAAGGCGGCTCGCCGCCGCCCGTGGCCGTCTGCGCGCGGCGATTGGAGAGGGGGGCGCCCAGGCGCGCCACTGATTTATGGACAAGTTCGCAATCCATGGCGGAGTTCCGCTCCGCGGAGAAATCGCCGTGAGCGGCGCCAAGAATTCCGCGCTACCGGTGCTGGCCGCCTGCCTGCTCACCGAGGATCCTGTCATCCTCCACCGCATCCCCCGTGTGCGCGACGTGCGCACCATGGAGAGGCTGATCGAGTACACAGGCGCGAGCCTGGAGCGCGACGGCGGGCCGTTGAAGATCGTGGCCAAAGATATCACATCGGCGGAAGCGCCCTACGACCTGGTCAAGACCATGCGCGCCTCCAGCCTGGTGCTCGGCCCGCTGGTGGCCCGCTGCGGACGCGCGCGGGTCTCGCTGCCGGGCGGCTGCGCCATCGGCGCGCGACCCATCAACCTCCACGTGACCGGGCTCGAGCACCTGGGCGCGCGCATCCGCCAGGAGCACGGCTACATCGAAGCGGAAGCGCCGCAAGGTTTGCGCGGTGCCATGGTGAGTTTTGACCGTATCACCGTCACCGGCACCGAGGATCTCATGATGGCCGCGGTGATGGCTCGCGGAGACACCGTCCTGGAGAATGCCGCGCGCGAGCCAGAAGTGACGGATCTCGCCGGCCTGCTCAACAAGATGGGCGCCCGAATAGAAGGCGCCGGCACCTCCGTCATCCGCATCCACGGCGTCGATCACCTGCACGGGGCCGAGCACACGATCATCGCCGACCGCATCGAGGCCGGAACTTTCCTCATCGCCGGTGCCCTGACGCGTGGCGACCTGGTAGTCCGCGATTGTGTCCCCGAACACGTCCACGCGCTCACCGTGAAAATGCGCGAAGCCGGCGTCACCGTGGAGGAGGCAGGTCCGACTGCCTTGCGTGTCACCTGCGAAGGTGCGCTGCGCTCGGTGGATATGATCACGGAAGAGTATCCCGGCTTTGCCACCGACCTCCAGGCCCAGTTCATGGCGCTCATGACGCAGGCCGAGGGCATCTCGCTGATCACCGAGAAGATTTTCGAAAACCGTTACATGCATGCGCCGGAAATGGTGCGCATGGGCGCCAACATCCGCATCGACGGACGGCAAGCGATCGTCGCCGGCCCGCGCGAACTGACTGGTGCCGCCGTGATCGCCTCGGACCTGCGCGCCAGCGCCTCGCTCGTGCTGGCGGGCCTGGTGGCACGCGGGGAAACCGTGATCGACCGCGTCTACCACATCGACCGCGGCTATGAGAGGATCGAAGACAAGCTCTCCCGCGTGGGAGCGAAAATCCAGAGAGTGGGGTAAGCATGAGCGCGCCAACCGTGCCGCCGCATAAGCATCACAGTCCCGGTTTTCTCGCCCTGGTTAACGACGCGAAAACGCGCGTCCGCGAGATCGATATCGAGCAGTTCAAGCGCATGAAGGAGGCGGGCGAGAAATTTCTGCTCGTCGACGTGCGCGAGGAGAGCGAATTTGCCGCAGGTCACGCCGTAGGCGCCATGCACCTGGGCAAGGGCATCATCGAACGCGACATCGAGACCCTTGTGCCCGATAAGTCGGCCTGCCTGGTGCTCTATTGCGGTGGGGGATTCCGCTCCGCCCTGGCCGGCGACAACCTGCGGAAGATGGGCTATACCAACGTCATTTCACTCGATGGCGGCTGGAGGGCCTACCTGGGCGCAGCTCTCCCCATCGAGCGCTGAAGCGGACACGAATGTAATTGGGCCCAGGGTTAAACCATGGGCCCAATGTGAACCGGAGGTTTCTTGCGCCGCGGCCGGGTCGTCCGCTTGGTGGTCGTCGAACCTTCGGCCTTCTTGCGGCGCGTAGTTTTTTTGCGCGGCTTCGGCGGCTCGTCGACCGGAATAGCCGTGGGCTGTCCTGCCACGATAGGCTGCGGCTCGTCGGGCGGGGCCTCCTCTTCTCCCGCAGGAGCAGGCGGTTCTTCCGGCAACGCCGGCGGATAGAATTCCGCGCCTAAATGGACCATCAAGCCCTTTTCTTCGTCCGGTTCAATCCGCACAAGCAGCTTGTCCTGGGCGAAGTTGAGCAACTCGGCGAATTCCTGGAAACCGTAGTGGGTCGGATCGAATTGCGGATTTGACTCCCGCACCCACGCCGCCAGGTCGTCGGCGAGCACGCCGCTGTCCATCTCGATGCGGTGCGTCTCCAGCACGTCCCTGAGCACCGGCAGAGCTACGGCCGGATCCGTGACAGGCGTCTCGGGTTCCGCGGAGGGCTTCCGCCGGATGAGATAGCGGCCTTCGCTACCACTCAGCTCTATATAGCCGGCGTTGCGCAGCTTCTCGACGAAATCCGAGAAACTTCCCGCACCGTACGCCTTCTCGCTGAATCGCGAGTCCAGCTGCAGCATCGTCGACTTCAGCAACCCAAGCTGCGGCTGCACGGAACGGCGCTCGAGTACCTGCAAGGCCCGCTCCACCAGGGGCATGGCCTGAGCCAAGTCGAGCGGCGCGGGCTTCTGCCGCGGCGGACGCTGGGACGGCTGTTGTTGCTGCTGCTGGTGTTGCGGGCCGCGCGAAGCCCTGTGCTGCGTGCCTTCGTCGTCGAGCAGCGACTCGTAGCTGATGAACTCGTGACAGTTCTGCTGCAGAATCGTGCTGGTGAACGCTTTGCCTCCCACCACGAACACGGTCTTGCCGTAGGATTTCAACTTGTTCACCAGCGGAATGAAATCGCTGTCACCGCTGACAATTGCGAAAGCCGTGACGTTCGCGTGAGTGAAAGCCATCTCCAGCGCGTCGAGCGCGAGGTTGATGTCGGCGCCGTTCTTGTCGCCACGCGGCGACGGAATGCGCTGTACCATCTGGACCGCGTTCTCCGCCATGCTGCGCGTGGCCGCTTCGCACCGCCCCCAGTTGGCATACGCCAACTTGGAAACGATGTCGCCGCGTTCCTTCAGCGCATTGAGCGCTACCGAAACATCGAATTCGCGGCGCAGCGTCGATTTCACGCCGATTTCGATATTGTCAAAATCCACGAATACCGCGATGTTGAGTCTTTCTTGCATCGCCTTCCTCTCTTCTTTGCCCGCGTGTTCACGAGTGCCGCGCGGAAACTCCGCGTGGCCTTGCGACGCGCACTCTTCAGGATGAGAATCCATCTGCCGGGCGGCGACAATCCCAATCGAGCGGCGGTTTCCGCGCCCGTTTCCACGCCGCACTGGCGGAGAGCACATCCATCGCACATTGGCTGTGTGCGCTCCGGCGGCTGGGACGTCGCAATCGGTGGATCACACTTCATCCACCACAACCATTGTAACTTGAGTGGGGCGGTTTGGTTTCAACTATCAGGTGTCACCAGGTCACCCCCACGACATCGTCAAGGGAAGTGAAATCGCTCCGGGCGGGAACCAGCGCCAGGTCTTGGCCCTCCATTAATAGCCGGGTTTGCCAGGATAGCCTTTCAAGTCTAATCGCCTGCGATACGCATCCAGCTTGCCGGGCGGGATTACGGCGTCCCAGGCACGGACGGCCGGAGGCACGGCCACGTTCTTGCCGGTCGAGAAGCGCAGCGTGACAATCTGCTGCGGCTTCACGCTGAATCGATACGTACCGGCGTTGCCGCGGAGCGCTTGCGCGTGCTCTCCCATCAGGTTCGTGCGGCGGGCGCCGCTGTGCGGGATCTTCAGGGAAACCTCGGCCTCGCCCGCCTCGCCATTTGATTCCGCCAGGCGCAGCTCGATGTCGTCGCCTACTCTCCGCATGGCTTCGACAATGACGTTTGCGGAGGTTTTCAGGAAGCTCCGCTCGCTGCCGACAATCCGGCCCATTTGCGTGATCGCAGGCGAGTTGAACTCCCAGGCGTGGCGGGCGATGCGAGCCTGTTGCCAGGTGCCCGCGTGCGGCCAGATGGCGTAGGAGAATTTGCGTACACCCTGCCCGGCCAGCGCCTCGTTGGGAAGGCCGCGATAGCTGCTTTGCGCATTCACCAGCGCCAGCGTGATAGTGTGGCCTTCGAACTCGTGACAGGTGAGCCCGCGATCGAGCAGCGCCAATCCACCACCCGAGGCGAAGGCGTAGTCGGACCAGCGCACGCTGGGAGCCAGGGCATCGGAAAAACCGTAGAGCTTCTGATCGGCCGCCAGGAAGTAATCGAGCGGCCGCGCGACATTGCGCGGGTCAATGGTACTGAAACCGTACGGGATGCCGCGAGTGCGTTCCACCACCGGCGGGAGTGGAAAGTCCGCCGTCACCAGCGTGTCGGGCGAGTGCAAGTCGATGGTAGTGTCGAAATCGATGCGCGGGTAGCCGTCATAGAGCGTGATGCGGCGCTCGACGGTGGAGCCGCCGATGAAGCCGGAACTCGCCACTAACGTGGTAGCAAGCGGACCTCGCGACACCTTCCACTTCACCGTGTAGTTTGAGCTGCTGTCCACGATCTTGCGCCTAGCGCGCTGCGCCATCCAGTTGGCCGGATCCTTGACGATCCCCGCCACGCTCTCGGCCTGGATGACATTAGCCGGACCGCCGAGGTATTCCCTGTCGCTGGCGCGGTCGCGCAGGCTGAGAATGGCGCCGGTCGCCCGGTCGAACTTCACCGTATAAATCTTGGTCGTTATCGTGTCTTCGAACGGAACCTCGGCCGGTGCGGGCACGGCGCCGGATTCGAGTGGGATGGACCGGACGCCTGTGCAAGGTTGACGCACCACGCAAATCGCCCGTTCGTCGCGAGCCTGGCAGACGAGGCCAGCCGGCCGCGTGCCGGGTGGGGTGGCGATCTCGATGGGATCGTCGCGATCCCAATTCAGAGGATTGAAGAGGGCGATGCCGCGGCCATCGCGCGTGAACGCGCTCAAGCCATCGCTGAGGATCTTTCCGGCGTTGCGGTCGACGTAATCGAACCGGTCCTGTGCGTTCCAATGCTGGGTGCTGAAGAAGGGTGCGCCCGCGCCGGCTCCCCACAGAATATTGCGATCCATGTTCATCAGCATCATGAGCCAGGCGTTGTAGAACGTGCCGGAGGGATACGGCGCGCGGTCCTCCAGGCTGCTCGCGGCCGAAAGCATTTCCGCCGCTTGCAGCGCATGCTCCGAGCGGCGATAGCGGCCCTTGATTTCAGGCATGTTCATCCAGAACGCGTTGTAGCTGCGGGCCGCGTCGCCCATGTATTCGGCCAGACGCGTTGTACCTTGCCGCACCTCTTGCTGAAGCGCGTCTACGTAGGCGCCCGGAACGGCGAAGCGGAGACGCATATCCGGGTATCGACGCCGCCAGGTCTCGATCAACTCACTCGGATAGGATTCCCGCCTGGGCGCCAGACTGTAATCGCCGCCGCCCACCGGAACGAAAATGCTCGCCTGGCTGGGGCTGAACTGGCGATCCTGCTCGAAAAACTCGTGCATTTTCCGCATCTCGGCATCGGTGAGTGGCTCTGCGGTCTTGAACATGCGGCTAGTGGAGGCGTAACCGCGGCCCATGCAGATGGCCAATGTGCGGCTGCCGTCGGGCGAGCGCCACCAGAAAGCCGATTTCGGCGCGGGATTGTTGCGCGAGAAGAAGAGCGCCTCCAGTCCCAGGCCGCTCACGATCTGCGGCATCTGACGGTGCATGCCGCAGACGTCGATCATCCAACTGAAGCGCGGACGCTTGCCAAAGACCTCGTCGTACCAGCGCAGGCCGAGGACACCCATCTGCACCAGCGCTTCACCGCCGGAAAGATTGACGGTCGGTTCGAGGAAAAAGCCGTTGACCAACTCCAGGCGGCCTTCCTTTACCTGGCGTTGGAGCTGCGCCATGCGCTCCGGCGCGAATTGCATCAGCACCATCAGGTTGGGAACCTCTGAGAAGGCCATGGCGTAACTGGAATCCGCCGCCACGCGGTCCATGTGGCTCAGGTAGTTGTTCACCACGTGGCTGCGTTCGGAGTCGAAATCCACCAGCCAGCCGCTCACCGTGCCGTGTGTGTTGGGCGCCAGATACACCGTCAACGGACGCGGGCCGGCACCCCACGCCGCCAGCCCGCAAAGAATGATCCAGCAAATGATCTTGCGTGTCACCTTCGTCACCAAGTTACGGCCACTACATCATCGAGAGAAGTGAAATCGTCCTGGGCGGGAGTGAGCACTACGTTCTCTGCTTCCCTGGTCCAGGGGATCGCTTTGCCTGTGCGCAGCATGACAGCGGACTTCGGCGCCGCCACACCCTTGAGCGTGGCGCAACGCTGGTTGGCGGTCAGGAAGTGCACGAACCACGTATTGCCCTTTACCGTCACGGGGGTGTCCACACGATCCGGGTATGGCCCCGCCTCGACCTCGTAGATCGAAACAGCGCTGTGCTTCATCCAGGCGGCCATCTCGTCGCAGATGGCATAGTACGCCGGCGGCATGCTGCCGTCGCCCATCGGACCGAAATCGGGAAGGTAATTGCCGCCCCAGGCCCGGTCGCGCGCCAGGCGCTCGATCAGGTGCGGGCCCGGCTTGCAGACGGCCTTCGGGCCGCGGTAGCTCCACCCCAGACAGATCTGCTCGCACTGCTCCCAATCGCCGGGAGGCTGGTGCGCCGGATCCTTGGCTTCCAGGTCGGTGTTGTAATCGCCCAGCGTTTTCGTGCCGCGCCAGGTCACATAGCGATCGTTCTGCACAATCTTGGGCTGCAGTTTGCGAACGTAGTCTTCCATCTCGCGGCCGTGGATGTCGACGTCATCGCGCCAATCGTAGCCGTCCCACCACAGCAGGTCGATCTGGCCGTAGTTGGTGAGCAGTTCGGTGATCTGCCCTTTCACGTGGGCGTAAAACTGCTCGAAGTACTTCTTCTGAAGCTCCTCGAGCGGCATGTCCACCCACTTAGGCTGGCCATAACGGGTGGGGAAGGTGTAGGTGAAGTTCGGATCGCGCCGCGGGAAGCTCTTGTACGGCCACCCCTTGGGACAGTAGTTCCAATCTGCCGGGCAATAGTAGAAACCAACTTTCAAACCGTGTTTGCGGCAGGCTTCCACGTACGGCCGCACCAGGTCGCGGCCATTCATTTTCTGTTTGACGCCGAACTCGCCATAGTTGCTCGGCCAGAGCGTGTAGCCGTCGCAGTGCTTCACGGTAAGTACCGCATAGCGGAACCCGGCGCGCGCGGCGGCCGCCATCCACTTGTCGGGATTGTAGTTGCGAGGATTGAACCGGTCGGCCAAGGCGTTGTATTTCTCCGGCGGCCAGAAGATGTTCGGTGGATTCATGCTCTTGTACATGCCCCATCCGATTTCGACTTCTCCGACGCTACAGGGCCCCCAATGGATGAAAAGCCCCAGCGCCGCGGTGTGGAACCACGGTTGGATGTTTCCTTTGCGCACCGCGCCGGCCTTTTCGTAAGGATTTTGAGCGAAGGCCGGGAGACTCATGCCGGCAGTCAGGCTCTTAAGCAGACGACGGCGATTCATGGTTGTATTCATGCAAGAACTCCTAATTTTACGAGAGGCCGCCGGCCCGCGCTGAGCCGGCGGCCTCGAGTGGTCAGGATCGAATGAACAGCCTCGTTAGAAAATCAGCTTCAACGAGAGCTGCAACTGGCGTGCCGCGTTGGCAGTGGAGAATATCTTCCCGAAATCGCCGCTGCTGCGGTTGGCCGTGGGCGCGCTGTAACACGGAGTGTTGAATGTGTTGAACGCTTCCGCGCGAAGTTCGAGCTTGCTCCGGTCGCCTTTCAACGGGAATTGCCGGAACACGGACAGGTCGAAGTTTCTCATCCAGTCCGCCCGCATTACGTTGCGCCCGGCGTTGCCGAAGGTGTAGTAGGGCGGCGTGTCAAAGGCTGAGGTCTTGAACCAGGCCGCGGGAGAGCGGTTGCTGAGATGCCAGTCGCCCACCACGTTTGGCCGGAGATAGTTGGTGTTGCCGGTGTTGGCCAGATCACCCGTGACAGTCAGGTTGAAAGGCGCGCCTGAGCGCAACAGGGTGATGCCGTTGAACTGCCAGTTACCAATGATGTAGTCGGCGGCCTTGTTGCCCGTTTGAAGGGCTTTGCCTGTGCCGAAGGGAAGTTGGTAAACCCAGCTTGCCGAGAACACGTGCGTCAGATCGAAGCCGGACACGCTCCTATCTTCCCCGATATTGTATGGATTCTGCACCGAATAATCCTCGGCGCCGAAGAATCCGGACGAGCCGGTGTCTATCGACTTAGCCCAGGTGTAGGAGAAGCGGTAGGTGAGTCCGCGGGTGAAACGGCCGTCGGCCATCAGTTGCAGCGACTGGTAACTCGCATTGCCCCAAGGTCGCGTGTAGTTCTGGGGAACGATGTAGGGGTACGGATACCGAAGACTGGCCGTTCCCGGTCCCGGAGTGGTGGCGACGTTATACAAACCGCCCACGTCGAGCCGGTGGGTACCCGAGCCGACGTATGTCGCGCTCAGTACCGTCGAGCTGCCGACTTGGTGCTGGAGGCCGAAGTTGTATTGGACCGAGTAAGCATTTTTCCAGTCCGGAGCCAGATAGTAGCCGGTAACCAAGAACGGCGTTGCCGCCGGAATGACCCCGCTGGGCAATGGATCGGTCGCCTTGGTACTAGCTACCGCATTGGCGGGGTTCAGATTCGAAACGCTGACAAATCCAATGCTGGGCCACATGCCGGCGTAGTTACGGGAGGCCTGCTGAACGCCGGACCAGTTGTCGAACACGATGCCGGCCGATGCCCGAATCACTGTGGCGGGCCGCACGCGATAGGCCAGGCCGAGACGCGGTTGGAATTGCTTGGTCGGGTCCTTGGTGATCTTCCCGGTCGGGGAGAGTTCGACGTGATCGGGCAGAGAGCCGCTGGGCAGGCAAGGAGCCGTCTTGGCGACGGCACAGGAAGGCGGAGCTTTCAACAGGACGTACACGCCGCGATTGAAGTCGATGCTGCCCGTGTACATGTTGTTATCTTCTTCCCTGCCGAAGGGAGGAATGAAGTTCCGGTCGTAGCGCAATCCGTAGTTGATGGTGAGCTTTGGCGTCGCCTTCCACTGGTCCTGAATGTACATACCCATCACGCCGCCCCACCGCATGGTCTCAATCGTGTTGCGACGGCCAGCCGTGTCGGGCAGACCGAGCAGGTATGATGCGAGCGCGCTGCCGGTTGTGCCGGTCGACTGCGGAGCGGCCGTTTGGAGTGTGGTAAATGTCGCTTGGGCCAGTGCGATGTTCAGCTGGTTGTCGGTAGAGGCCAGATCCCAGCCCGCCTTGATGATGTGCGAGCCGTGGACCTTCGAGAAGTTGACCTTGTACTGCTTGTCGTCGGACGGCCGGTTGTATGTGTAGTATCCGCCGTTGGCGAACCAGTCAGTCACGTTCATCGAGGGATCGATCCGCTTGTTTTCGATGAAGTTGCTGGTCATGCTGTCTGCGAAACCCTGTTGCTTGAAGAAACTCGTGTCGACGGTCGTGAAGTTCCGATCCAGGGGAGTGACGAACTTGGAGGTGCCGAACTGCGCCTGCAAGACGCTGCTGGCGCCGAAAGTGTGCACGTAACTCATGCCGATGTTCCTGGCCCGGAACTCCTGGCTCTGGGGTAAAGCCGGACGTCCGCCGGATGCGTTCTTGTATTGCAGCGAGCCGCTGATGCGGAACCAGAAGAAGTTGTTCTGGCCGATGTTGTGGTCGACCCTGGCGGTGTACGCATTCTGGGCTTGGACGGTTGAGGTCGGGTCCATGGCGTTGCGGTT
>JAJFUV010000355.1 GCA_021372245.1 Terriglobales bacterium | reverse complement strand
TGCGGCGCAGTCTCGATCTGTTGAACGAGGCCGGCGTGGTGCGAATGCAAAGCACGTTGCGGCCACTGGTGCTTTCGCTCCGGAACCGCTTCGCGGAACTCGGCTTCGATGTCCTGACGCCCGAAGACCCGGCGCAGCAGGCGGGCATCGTGAGCTTCGAACACCCGGAGGCGGAACGGATCGGCGACGCGCTCGAACAGTCCGGCATTGTGGTGTGGCGCGGGGACGGGCGCGTGCGCGCCTCCGTCCACTTGTACAACGACGCGTCGGACGTGGAGACTCTGGCGGCGGCGCTCGCTTCGCTCGCCCCTGCAAATCAGGTGAGACGATGAACTCTGCAATCCTTCCCGGACTGGCGCTGGTGCTGCTTGCGGGGGCCTTCCAGGGCAGTTTCCTTTTCCCCAGCAAGTACATGAAGGGCTGGAAGTGGGAGAACTACTGGCTGATCTTCGCGGTCACGGCCTATCTGATTTGCCCCTGGCTGGTAGCGGCCGCCACCATCCCGCGGCTGGCCGAGGTGTACGTAGGGATCAGCGGTGGCGCGATTCTGTCCACTATCCTGTTCGGGATGGCGTGGGGCGCGGGTGCGCTCACGTTTGGCCTGGGCGTGGACGCGGTCGGCTTGGCGCTCGGATTCGCGGTGATCCTGGGGGTGGCGGCCACGGCGGGCGCGGTCATTCCGTTGATGACACAGGGGGCGGACGCGCGGCAAACCATGCTGACCGCCCTCGCGCTCGCCATCATGCTCGCGGGGGTGGGCGTCTGTTCTTTCGCGGGACGGTGGAAGGAAACGGCGGACACGGGAGGCCGTTCGTACGGGCGCGGGATCGCGCTGTGCGTGACGTCCGGCCTGCTCTCGGCGTGCGGCAATCTCGGCTTCGCGTTCGGCGGAGAGGTGTCGGCGCGCGCGCAGTCGCTCGGCGCGGACGCCCAACTCGCCGGCAACGCCCTGTGGACTCTGTTGACCTTGCCGCTGTTCCTGCTGAACGCCGGATATGCAATTTACCTGCTCTCGAAAAACAAATCAGCCGGGAACTACCGCGCTTCGGGATCCTGCCGCATGCTGTTTCTGGGCATCGTGATGGGCGTGGCGTGGATGGCGGGAATCTCCATCTACGGAATGGGCGCCCGGCGCCTCGGCCCGCTGGGGCCTTCGCTGGGCTGGGGCATCCTGATGTCGACCATGGTGCTGGTGGCGAACGTGCTCGGCGTAGTGAGCGGTGAATGGAAGGGCGCGCCCCGGCGCGCTACGCGGCAATTGTTGTTCGGACTCGCACTTCTGTTGGTCGCAATCGCCGGGCTCGGCTACGCCAACCGGGCCTGACCGTAAGACACGAACTTATGAGCGCGCCGCCAGCACGCACTGCGCGGTATCGCGCGCGATGAGCAGTTCCTCGTCGGTTGGAATCACGTAGGCCGCCAGGCGGGATTCCTTCGAGCTGATGCAGTCCTCCCGGCCGATCGTCTGCTGGTTCCGGCCTTCATCGAGGGCGAGGCCGGCCCACTCGAGGCCCGCACAGATGCGCGCCCGGATCTCGGGAGAATTCTCTCCGATTCCTCCGGTGAAGATCACGGCATCCGCTCCGCCCATCGAAGCCAGCAGCGCGCCGATGTACTTTCGCGCCCGATAGCAGAAGACCTCGATTGCCAGGCGCACCCTCCGGTCGTCGTGCTCCTTCAGTTCTTCAAGCAGAACCTTCATGTCGTTTGTGAGGCCGGAGACGCCCAGCAGTCCGGACTGCGTGTTGAGAAGCGTCTCCACCTCGTGCGGCGACATGCCTTCCTTGGTCGCAATCAGGTTTACGATTGCGGGATCCACGTCGCCGGAGCGCGTCCCCATAACCAGGCCTTCGAGCGGCGTCATGCCCATCGTCGTATCGATCGAACGCCCGCCGCGAATCGCCGTGGCGGAGCAGCCGTTGCCGAGGTGGAGCGTGATGATATTGGTTTGCTCCGGGCTCAGGTTGAGCATCGTCTGATACCGGTACGCCACATAGCGATGGGACGTGCCGTGGAATCCGTAACGGCGGATGCGGTGGCGGCGGTACAGGTGATACGGTACCGCGTACAAGTAAGCGTACTCGGGGATCGAGGAGTGAAAGGCGGTGTCGAACACCGCAACCTGCGGCATGGACTCGCCGCAAATCTCGCGCACGGCGAGGATGCCTTTCAGGTTGTTGGGATTGTGAAGGGGCGCCAGGTCGATGCAGTCTTCAATCCCTTTCAGAACCTCGCTCGTGATGAAGACCGAGTCGTGGAACAGTTCTCCACCGTGTACCACGCGATGCCCCACGGCGTGGATATCCGACCAACTCCTGATTTCATCCACGCCGGAAGCATCCGAGGCGAGCCAGCGCAGCACGTGGTCCAGCGCGGCCGTCACGTCGCGGACGGGAGCCGTGAACTTCTGCCGGTCGCCACGGGCGTTTTCCGCCGAAATGATGGCCTCTCCGCCGATGCGCTCCACGCGGCCGCGGCAGAGGCGCACATCATCGTGCCGCTCGCCACCCTCGGCGGTGGAAATGACCTGAAAGCGGAGGCTGGAGCTTCCCGCGTTGAGTACGAGAATGTTCATGGTTCTTCACCGGCCTTCATTTCTGCCAGAGCATCCGGTCGGCTTCGACGGGCAAGGCTGCCGGATGGTAGGGGATGATGCGTGGAGTGAAATCGCTCGCCGGACGGGTAGCGGCCGTTCGCGTCGAGTAGACGTAGGCCACGCAACCGGCCGTACGCGGCTCCTTCCTTTTCATCTCCTGCCGGAAGGGAGTGTCGTCGCCGGGTGCGTCCGCATACAATTCGACGCGCACCGCGCCCGGATCCACGCCACCGAGGTACACCTCAACCTCGAACGTCATCTCGCCGTCTTGTGTGTCGATTTTGAGTTCTCCGAAGCGAATTTCCTTCCAGCGCCGGGCGATCTCCCTCTGCCAGGCGAGAACACTCGCGCCGATCCTCCCGTTGTCCTCGGCGCGCGCGGCGTACGCCGCCGTGGCCGGAAGATAGTGCTCTTCCGTGTATTCACGAACCGTGCGGTTGGCCGAAAAAGCAGGCGTCAGCCGCGCCATGCTTTCGCGTATGCGCGAGACCCAGGCCCTCGGAATCCCCATTTCGTCCCGGTCGTAGAACTCGGGGATCACTTGGTTTTCCAGTACTGAGTACAGGGCTTCGGCATCGGCGCGATCCCAGGCAGGATCGTCACCGTGCTCCTCTCCATCGCCGATGGCCCATCCCACATCGGGCGAGTACGCCTCGGCCCACCATCCGTCCAGCACGGAGAGATTCAGCCCGCCGTTTACGAGCACTTTCATCCCGCTGGTGCCGCTGGCCTCCCACGGGCGCTTCGGCGTGTTGATCCAGACATCCACGCCTTCCACCAGGCGCTCCGCCAGCAGCATGTCGTAGTCGCTCAGAAACACCACGTGCGGGCGCACATCCGGCCGGCGGACAAAGCTCGTCCATTCGCGGATCAACGCATGGCCGGGCTCATCTTTCGGATGAGCTTTCCCCGCCAGCACCAGTTGGACGGGCCGGTTTGGATTGGTGAGAATGCGCGCCAGGCGTTCAGGGTCGTGCAGAAGTAGGCAGGGGCGCTTGTAGGTAGCGAACCTACGCGCGAATCCCAGCGTCAGGGTATCGTAATCGAGGATACTTTGCGCCTCCTGGAGTTTGAGTGGCGACGCACCGTGGCTGGCTTCCTGGCGCGCGAATCGCTCACGCGTGTTTTCCACCAGGGCTCTCCGTCCCGCCGTGCGCATATCCCAGAGACGTCCGTCATCGACGGTGCGGAAATTCTTTTCGACATCTCCCAGGTCGCCTCGCCACATCCCTTTGCCGCAATGGTCCATCCACAGGCGATCGGCCCCTGTCGAATCCCAGGTCGGCACGTGGATGCCGTTTGTTACGTGACCGACCGGCACCTCGCTTTCCGGGAACTTCCGGAACAGCGGCTGAAACAGCCGGCGGCTGACCTTCCCGTGCAGGCGGCTCACACCGTTCACCGACCCGCTGCCGCGGATTGCGAGATACGCCATGTTGAAAGGCTCGGAATCGTCTTCCGGGTTCTTGCGTCCCAGCGCGAGCAAGTCGCGAATGGAGATCCGGAGAGCGTCCTGTGCATACTGCGACATGTACAGCCGGGACAGTGCCGGGGCGAACCGGTCAAAGCCCGCATCGACGGCCGTGTGCGTGGTGAAGATATTTCCGGCCCTCGTGACCGCGAGTGCTTCTTGAAAGGGCCGCCCGGTTTCATTCATGTAGTCGCGAGCCCGTTCGAGCACGGCGAACGCGGCGTGCCCCTCGTTGAGGTGACACACCTCCGGTTGGATGCCGAGCACACGCAGCAGGCGCCACCCCATTATTCCGAGAAGCAACTCCTGCCTGAGGCGCAGTTCCGGTCCGCCGCCGTACAGCTCGTTCGTGATGCCCCGATACTGGGGTAGATTGGCGGGATCGTTCGTGTCCAGGAGGTAGAGCCTGGCTCTCCCCACCTGAACCTGCCAAGTGCGGATCCAGATCTTGTTGCCCGGCAGCATGAGTGGTATCCTCAGCCACTCGCCCTCCGGGGTCCGCACCGGCGTGATCGGCAACTGGCCGGGCTCGTTGGTGGGATAGAGCGCCTGTTGCTCGCCGCGCGCATCAATCTCCTGGCGGAAATAGCCCTGCTGGTACAGCAACCCAACGGCGACGACGGGGACGCCGAGGTCGCTAGCGGCTTTGAGTTGGTCGCCGGCGACGTTGCCGAGCCCACCGGAGTAGATCGGCAAAGCCTCGCTTAGCATGTACTCCATGCTGAAATACGCGACGGCCCGGAGCGGCGCATCCGGATGAGCGCGCTGAAACCATCCCGCGGCGGCCCATTTATCTTTTGTCTCAGCGAGCAACTGCTTCACGCGCCGGTGGAAAATGGGGTCCGAAATGCTCTCTAGCTTCCTCGGTGAAGTGTTTTGCAGGATGACCCACGGGTTTCCGCTAAGCCCCCAAAGCTCCGGGTCCAGCCGCTTCCAGATCTCATCCGCCGAGTGGTTCCAGGACCAGTGCAGGTCGAGCGCAAGCTCGGTCAGCGCGTTCGAATCGGGGACTTCGGGGACGGACTGAGGTTGGTTTTGATCACTCATGCTGCTTCCCTCTTCTTGGGCCGGATATATCCGGCCCCTACAGTGCCGGCCACTGCCATGCCGTGACGTCCGCGCTGTCGACGCCGTGCTCGTGCGCGTAATTCCTGCACGCGATCTGCCGGTTGCGCAACTCCTCCTTGACGTGCGCGCCCGTGCGCTGCAAGGCCGGCACGCGGTCGATGACATCGATCGCCAGGCTGAACCGGTCGATCTCGTTGTTGATCGCCAGTTCCATCGGCGTGTTGATGTTGCCTTTCTCCTTGTATCCGCGCACGTGCAGGTTCGGGTGATTCTTGCGGCGGTAGGCCAGACGGTGAATCAGCCAGGGATAGCCGTGGAAGCTGAAAATGATCGGCTTGTCGACCGTGAACAGGGAATCGAAGTCCCGGTCCGTTAACCCGTGCGGGTGTTCCGAAGTCGGCTGCAGCTTGAACAGGTCGACGACGTTCACAAAACGGATCTTCAGATCCGGGAACTTCTCCCGCAGCAGCGCGGTGGCGGCCAGCGCCTCCTGCGTCGGGATGTCCCCCGCCGATGCCATGACGACATCCGGCTCCACGCCCTGGTCGCTGCTCGCCCAATCCCAGATGCCGATGCCTTTGGTGCAGTGCGTGATGGCCGCTTCAATGTCCAGGTACTGCAGGTGCAACTGCTTGTCCGAGACGATCACGTTGACGTAGTTCTCGCTTTCCAGGCAGTGGTTGGCCACCGAGAGCAGGCAGTTGGCGTCCGGCGGCAGGTAGATGCGCGTGACGGCGGCGCTCTTGTTGAGAACCACGTCCAGGAAGCCGGGGTCCTGGTGCGTGAAACCGTTGTGGTCCTGCCGCCAGACCGTGGAGGTGATCAGCAGATTCAGCGACGCGATCTTCCTGCGCCAGGACAAACGGTTACAGATGGACAGCCACTTGGCGTGCTGGTTGAACATGGAGTCGACCACATGAACGAACGCCTCGTAAGAGGAGAGAAAGCCGTTGCGTCCCGTGAGCAGATAGCCTTCGAGCATCCCCGCCATGGTGTGCTCGCTGAGCATTTCCATGACGCGCCCGTCCGGCGCCAGTTCGGTGCCGTCCTGATCCTCGGGGAAGTAGCCGGCGATCCAGAATTTCTTCGCTGCCTGGTAGACGGCCTGCAGCTTGTTCGAAGAATTCTCGTCCGGGCTGAAGACGCGGAAGTTGTCCATGTTCAGCTTCATCACGTCCCGCAGGAAATTCCCCAGCGGCGGCACGTTTTCGACCGAGGTTGTCGCGGGCCGCTCGATGTTCACGGCGTAGTTCCGAAAGTCGGGCAGCCGCAGGGATTTCTTGACGATCCCGCCGTTGGCGTTCGGATTCGCGCTCATGCGGCGAGTCCCCGCCGGAGGAAGGTCCCTGAGTTCCGGAACCAGCTTGCCGTCCTTGTCGAACAGTTCTTCCGGCTTGAACGAGCGCATCCAGTTTTCGAGCAGCTTCAGATGCGCGGGATTGGCCTTGACGTCCGGCAACGGAACCTGGTGGGAGCGCCAGAAACCTTCGATCCGGTGGCCGTCCACTTCCACCGGCGCACTCCAGCCTTTCGGCGAACGCAGCACGATCATGGGCCAGCGGGGGCGCTTGGCAACGCCGCTCGTCCGGCATTCCTGCTGGTGCTTCCGGATTTCCAGGACGCAATGCTCCACGGTGGCGGCCATAGCCTGGTGCATGCTCTCCGGGTCGGCGCCTTCCACGAAGTAAGGAGTCCAGCCGTATCCGCGCAGCAGGTCTTCCAGTTCCTGGTGCGTGATCCGCGCCAGCAGCGTGGGGTTGTTGATCTTGTAACCGTTCAGGTGAAGGATCGGCAGGACCGCCCCGTCCCGGATTGGATTGAGAAACTTGGAGATGTGCCAGGAGGTCGCCAGCGGACCCGTCTCCGCTTCGCCGTCGCCGACCACGGCGGAGACAATCAGATCCGGATTGTCGAACGCGGCGCCGCAGGCATGCGAGAGGACATAGCCCAGTTCGCCGCCTTCGTGGATGGAGCCCGGAGTCTCCGGCGTGCAGTGGCTGCCGATGCCGCCGGGGAAAGAAAACTGCTTGAAGAACCGCCGCAGGCCCTCTTCGTCCTGGCTGTTCTCCGGGTAAACCTCGGAGTAGGTTCCTTCGAGGTAAACGGGACCCAGCACGCCGGGCGCCCCATGGCCGGGGCCGGCCAGGTAAATCATATTGAGGTCGTATTTCCTGATCAGCCGGTTCAGATGGATGTAGATGAACGCGAGGCCGGGGCTGGACCCCCAGTGCCCGAGCAGCCGGTTCTTGATCTGTTCAGCCTTCAGGGGCTCCCGGAGCAAGGGGTTGGCCTGCAGATAGATCATGCCCAGGGCCAGGTATTTCGCCGCCCGCCAGTAGGCGTCGATCTTTGTCAGTTCTTCGGCGCTCAACGGCGCCCCCTGGATGATCGATCTCGCTTTCCCGTATGCGCTCAGCGAGTCGGTGGAAAGTTGGTCTGCCGCCGGAATAGCCGTCATCACGAGACCTCCTTACAGACAAAATGCTACCGCAATCCGCCGCGACACGACTTTAGACTATGTTCCCTGCGGACGCGTTGCTGTAGAATTGAGTGCGGCGGACATCCCAGACTGGAGAATCGGGATGAAGTGCTTCCTCAAGTGCCCGAGCATGGCCGTGCGGTGGGGACTCCTTGGTCTCGTTTCGGGAGTGTTGTCATGTGTGATCTCGCAATCGCGCATCATCGTGCGCGACCAACGGACGCTGGATCACATTATCTGGCCTGGAATGGTGTTCGCGTTGGTGGTTCTCCTCCCCCTCTCCCGCTGGGCCGCGGATAGCTGGCTGCGGACCGCCGCCGTGCTGATCGCGAGTTCCGCCGTCTATCCGCTCACCTGGCGAATCGCCACGTTGGGTATCCGCCCTTCGTGGGGATTCATGATCGGAGCGTTCGCGCTTGGGGGATTCCTGGGCTCATTCGTCCTGGCGGGCGTGTTCTTGACCGGACGGCCGCGTTGGGTGAAGGCCGCATGCATGACCGTGGTTCTAGGCACGGTAATTGGCGCACTCGGGGGCGCGCATCTGGGTGCGACGATGGCCGGTGTCCACTCGCCATTAACCGCTGGCGACGGACTCGGACTGCTCATGGTGCTCTGGCAGGCCGCCATGGCGGCGTCGCTCGGGCGAGGGGTAAGGGCAAGGAGCAGCCCGCTGGCCGGCGTTGCATAGCGTGCGAGCTGACTCAACGGCGATACCGGAAGCCGTCGCGATTCCGGACGTGCCGTCACGGTAGCCCGCTCGGCGAACGCGACCAACTCAGTGAAAACATCGCGCGCTTTGCTAGCCGAAGACGCGAGATTTCAACCGGATAGTCGTCCAGCGCTAGACTGTCCACGTGAGCGTAACTGATTTCGTAGGAGTCGTGATGGCCATAAGGGACATTTTCACAGGGGTTGCCGCTGTTGTGGCGGCCGGCGTTGCTGTCGCCGGTCTTAAGACATGGAAGCGGCAACTGCACGGCAACGCAGAGTACGACCTTGCTAGACGTCTGCTCCGTGTGACGTACAAGCTCCGCGAGGCGATCAACTTCGTACGAGTGCCATTCATACCTGCGGGCGAGATGGATAAGGCCCTTGAGGATACTGGCTTGAAGGATGCGTCTGTTACAGAGCGCGAGAAGCGGGTACAGGAACTGGTGTACCAGGCGCGGTGGAAGCCTGTTGCGCAGGCGCGAATCGAATTTGATGCCGAGTTGCTCGAAGCCGAGGCGCTGTGGGGACCTGAGATGCAACGCCTGGGCCTAGCTATTAAGCAGTGCATGGGCGAGTTGGTAGCGGCACTCCAACGATACTTGAGTCATCGCATGCCAGACGATCCCGAACTATTCAACGCCATCGACAACATCGTATTTGGCACAGAGGACGACGAATACACGAAGAAGCTGCAGGGAGCCATTGCAGCAATAGAGAACTCGCTGAGACCGCACCTGAAGCTGTAGTTGTTTACACAATCGACGAAGCACCGAGATTTGAAATCACGCGCTATCGGAACGTGACCGCCAGACTGTTCGGTTGCAGGCGGCAGGACCGCTGATGTCCGTTCGCACCAAAGTGGCTGAATGCCCAAGAAGCGACTCAAGCACGCTCGAGCCGCAAGCGATTAGTCAACGTTGATGCTTGCCAGCTTACCGGGAGTAATCCGGTCCAACTTCCTCAAACGCCGTTTAGGGCCGACTCCCGAATTAGCGGCCACACAGTACTGGCCACTTTCCGGTAACGCCACTTACCGACCCGAGCACGACGATAGAATCACAGCCATGGATAATTGATAGAATTTTCCTTCATGGCCAAGGAAGCAGAATTCTCGCTTTTTCTGCTGCTGATTTCTTCTTTTTGTGCAACCGGCAAACAGTTCGCTAACCTAAGCGGCATCGCACTCGATGTGGCTACCAAACGGGCGATCGCTAGTGCCAAAATTTCCCTTTGTGAAAGCCGAGCCAACTATGTCGTAGGCCGGTGCTTTTCGACGACTACGAATCGGGATGGTCGGTTTGCATTCACTGATCGGCCGGTCGGGCGGTATTATCTGAGCGGTGACGCAGCAGGGTACCTAAGTGACTTCCTGATTCTGGATGGACAAGGAACGGTCGAATTCGATTTGCGCTGTGGAGAAACTCGATCGGTTCGCATGATGCTCTGGCCGGAAGCAGTCGTCAGTGGTCGTCTCGTCGACGAAAGAGGTCGACCGCTCTCCGGCGTTAATGTCGCCGCGATTCGTGAGTCGTGCAGCTTCGGGAGTCGCCAATTGACGCGCAATCAATACCGGGGTGGTCCATCCTCGGTTTCGACCAACAGTAAAGGCGAGTTCCGAATTGGTGCATTGACGCCAGGTAAGTACTACCTTGAAGCATTTCTCGATGCTCTGAGCAAACCCGAACGGGCAGTCGTAGAGAAAGGCTACGTGCCGGTCTACTACCCTGGTGCGGCCTATCTCCGTGAGGCAACAGCGTTGTGTCTGGGTGCCGGCGCGCAGCATAGAGTGGAGTACCGTGTGCTTCCACGTCGGACGTTTCGGGCGCGCGGCAAGCTGATTGTGCCGCGGGGTTTCAAGAGCGATTTCAAACCTGTGTCAACACTCGAAAACGAGTACGGTGGCCTTGTGCACCACTGGACACGAGAATATGACCCCGTTTCAAAGTCGTTCGTTCTCGGCCAGTTGGTCCCTGGAGCTTACGAAGTCGAATTTGCTTCTGGCATTTACGATACGGATTTGGCTGCACGCCTGAAATTCACAATTGCCACCGCTGGAACCGAGGGCATTCTCCTGCGGATGCAGCGTCCTTTCGCGTTACGCGCCAACGTACACCTGCCCGACGGATATCATCCGACAACTTCGGCTTCTCTTCGTCTCCGTCTGCAGCGCGAAAGGGAGGCACTCGATGGCTCCGGTTGGCCTGTTATCAAGGAGGGCATCATCAGCCTGCCTCAATTGCGATCAGGTCATTATAGGCTCCATTTATTTACCGAGGACCCTGTTTATCTCAAGTCGGCGCTACTCGGTCAGCGAGACGTCCGCGATAGCGACATAGTTCTTGATGACCCTCCAAAGGAAATGCTTGAGCTGACTATTGCCCGGGCAAAAGGTGAGATAAGAGGCACGGTTATCAGAGGCGGAAACAACGCTAACAGCGAAGCGGATGTTAAGCTGATCGCGCGTGGGCGGGACTCGCGTTATGTGCTGAAATCGGTGACCGCAAATCCGGCAGGCGAGTTTTGGCTCGCTGGCATTCCGCCAGGGAAGTACGACGTTGTCGCACTTGATGAGGTGGTGCGGGATTCTGTCTTCGGTCCGTTCGAGTGGGCACAAGTGGAACGCCGGGCCACGCAAGTTGAAATCGGGGAGTTTACAACGGCCACTATCTGGGTGGAACTGTCCACTGTCCGGTACAGTCTGTCCCCATGCGCTATGACGGGCTCCACCGCAGATGTTCCTCGATAACGTGCGTAGGCCGCGAACGCCGGCGCGAACCGCTTGGCCGACATTGTCGGGCCCTCTCCTTAGCCTGATCTGGCACGTTTGTGATTACTCGGCAACCGCTTGACGCTGCTCGACAGGTTCCGGCAGCCAGCCGCGCCAGTTGGCAAGCGCCCAGGCCACTCCGGCGAAGGCTCCGAAGGCACCGGCTACGATTCCGATCACTCGCGGTGAGACTAGATCGGCCGCTACGCTCGCCGCGGCCATCGAGACGATCATGGTCGACCAGCGCAGTGATTCCATGGTCCCGAAGACGCGTCCCCGATGGGTGTCGGATGTGTGCCGCAATAACTGCTCGGTGTTGAGCACCGTCGTGACCGCCATGCCGATGCGCGAGGCGGCCAGCAGGACCAGCGCCGCCACATAGCCCTGCGCGATGCTGAACACGATGAACAGCAAACCGTGGGAAACATAGGCCAGGGCGACGGACTGCTTGTATCCCGCAAAGTTCACGCGCGAGCCGATGGCGTGCCCGGCCATGCCGCCGAGGAGCAGTCCGATGCCGGCGAAGCTGGCCATCGCGCCGATGCCCTGCGAACCCCGCCGGAAGACCTGCTCGCCGAAGAGCACGAACAGCAATTGCGCGGCGCCACCGCCCGCCGCCCAACCCCCCGTGAGCAAACCGATCCCTCGGACAAGCGGACTCCGGGCAATGTAGCGCAGCCCTTCATGGTATTCGCGCCAGGGACGCAGCCCCGTGGCCGTATCCTGCCGTGTACGGAAGCCGCCCGGCGGCAGGCGCAGCGCCCAGCTCGTGACCGCCGAGAACAGGAATCCCAGCGCGTTGACGACGAAGGCGGCGCCGTATCCGAGCCAGGCCACGCCGTATCCGGCGAGCATCGTTCCGGCGATCTGGGTCGCCCACTGCGTGGTTTGCGTCAGCGAGTTGGCGACGTGCAGTTCGCGCCCGGTGGTGATGGATGGCAGAATCGACACGCGCCCGGTGGTGAAGAACGGCGCGGCCAGCATCAGCAGGGCGCTTAGGGGATACACCGTCCAGACCGTCTCGCGGGACATGGATACCAGGAAAGCCAGCGCCACGGCCGCCCGCGCCAGGTCGGCCGCGATCATGATCCGGCGGCGGTCGTAACGGTCGAGCGCGACGCCGGCCGCCGCGGTGGGGATCGACGGTTTGTTCGTGGAGGTGCACGCAGCGCCGGAAAAAGCGCTCTCTGACGGTGCCAATGCGCTTCGCCTGAACCTGCTGGAAGGTTTCCTCAACAAAGTTCGACGGATCGATGGTCTCGTTAAAGGCCTGGACAAAGTCCCGCGCGAGCAGGCGTAGATTTCACTTCCCTCAGGCGAGCGTGCCCGTCAGGCTCTTGTGAAACTGCGTCCTCAAGAGCATCAGCGCGACCAGCGCGGCCGCCAAGTCGGAGACTGGTCCAGCCAGCCACACGCCTGACAAACCGAAGAATCCGGGCAGTATGACCAGCGCGGGTATCAGCAGCAACACCTGGCGCGAAAGGGAGAGCAGCATGGAAATTCTCGCCCGCCCGATCGCCTGAAAGAAGCCCGAGGTCGCGATCTGGAAGCCGTTGATCGGGTAGACGGCAAACGTGAGACGCAGACCCAGGACGGCCTGTGCGATCAACTCCCCGTCCACGGTGAAGGCGCGTGCCACCATGCGCGGGAAGAGTTCGCCCAACAGGAATCCGCACGTGGTCACAGAACTGGCAGCCAATACCGCCAGGCGGAACACCTTTCGTACGCGGGAGAACCGCCGGGCCCCGAAGTTATAGCCCGCGATCGGCTGCATCCCCATGTTCACGCCGATCGTTACCATCACCGCGAGATTCGCGAGCGAATTGACGATTCCGAACGCGCCAATGGCGTAATCTCCGCCATAGTGCGCCAGGCGCAAGTTATAAGTCACCGAAACGAAGCTTGCGCAGAACAGAATCACGAAATTCGACATTCCGATGGCGAAGATGTCGCGTATGATGCGCGTGTTCGGCCGCAGGCATGAAAGATGGAAGCGTACACTGCTATCGGGCCGCAAGAAGTGCGGAAACTCGCACAAGGCGCCGATGGCCTGTGCGAGCACCGTGGCCGTGGCCGCCCCGCGGATGCCCCAATGAAACACGAAGATGAACAGCGGCGCCAGGATTACGTTGATCCCGACCGTCAACAACGTCATCGCCATCGCCTTGCGCGGATAACCGGAGGCGCGCATGACATTATTCAGCCCGAGATAAACGTGCGTAAACACGTTGCCCAACAGGATGATCTGCATGAACTGCCGGGCGTAGGGCAGCGTCTGGGGACTGGCGCCCATGGCGTACAGGATCTTGTCGAGCAAAAGAAAGCACACCAGGGCGTAAGCCGAGCTGAGCACGAAGTTGAGAAAAACCGTGTTTCCCAGGATCGCGTGCGCTTCCTGCCTGCGGCCCTGTCCCAAACGGATCGAAACCAACGCCGCGGCACCCGCACCCACCAAGGCCCCGAACGCCGCGGCCAGGTTCATCATGGGGAAGGTCAACGCCAGGCCGGAAATCGCCATCGGGCCCACGCCTTGGCCGATAAACACACGATCGACGATGTTGTACAGAGACGCCACCGAAGTGCTGATGACAGCCGGAAGAGAATACTGTACGAGCAGCTTGCCGACGCTCTCTTCGCCAAGCGCGCTGGCGGAGTCCTCCACCAATTGAGAGGCCTCGCCGGTCATACGCATTCCACGGCGAGTAGAGAGGAGAAAACGCCGTGCCCTCTGGAGACGGACCTCAAGACACAACGGGCTGGCGGCCGTGACAGACCGGAACAGATCTGAGAGAGATAATGCATGGTACGAAACGCGGAAGCGCGGTAAACGCGCCCGAAGAATCGCGCGGCAAGCGCGTCTATTCTCACGATACTCGCACACGGTCGCATCTGCATCTTCGTCCAGTTCTAGTGGGTTCTCGGAGCGCAGGCCGTCTGGGAAGAGGCCGGTTGCCTTACCTCGCTTGAAGCGCCCGGCGTCTTGGAATTCGCAAGGCACACTACGATCTCCGCATCTTGGGCCTTGCCGGTCCGTCAGGCGCGCTCAACGTCGAAGTCGTCGTCTTCTCCGACTTCCCCGCCGCGTCGGCGACAGGAACGCCCTTCGCCTCACCCAGCACCTCCGTGCCTGGGTAGGGATTGACGGCCAGCCACTCCAGTTCAGACCGAGTCGGAGAGCGTGGAATACTACATTCAAACGCCGCAGTCTACGACTGGACTATGCAGGAATCAAGATGGCGAAAGTAGTCCACATGGGCCTGATAATATTGCGATACAATATTGCAGACGTGGGCTACAAAGTTGATCTTCAGGCTGAATTCGTCCATCTGGCCCGGCTAGCGCTCGATGAGAACCCAAGAGACCTTGCCGCCGTCCTTCGGCGAACCCTCCAGCCGATCGTACGCGAACGTCCTGATCTTGCTGATCTAGCCAATCGCGTTCTAGCCCGCGCAGCCAGCGACAGCTTGATTCGGTCACATAGGGCGAATCAGCCTCTCCCTGTCGACATGGACTCCCGTCTGGAGTTGCTTCGCAGCGAACCTGCTCCAGAAATTTCAGTTGAGCCCACATGGCCGGAACAGGTTGCACGAGAACTGACGGCCGTTCTTGCGGAACGCAAGATCGAGGCAGAGCTTCGAAACGCTGGTGTCCCTCCAACCCGGTCGCTCCTGCTGGTGGGTCCTCCTGGTGTTGGCAAGACGCTTGCAGCCCGTTGGATAGCCCGGCAGTTGGGTCGCCCCCTCCTTACCCTGGATCTCGCTGCCGTGATGAGTAGCTTTCTTGGTCGGACCGGGAACAATATTCGAACCGTGCTCGACTACGCACAACAAAAGCCTTCGGTTCTGCTCCTGGATGAGTTCGATGCAATCGCAAAGCGTCGGGATGATGCTGTTGAGGTTGGGGAACTCAAAAGGCTCGTGACGGTGCTACTTCAAACAATAGACGACTGGCCGATGGAAGGACTTCTCGTCGGGGCTACCAACCATCCGGACCTTCTTGATCCTGCCGTATGGCGGCGATTTGATCGCATCATTCAGTTTCCACTACCGTCCATTGAGGATGCTGTCTCTGTTTTGAATACATTACTCGCCACCGACAGAGCTGTCCTACCTGCAAAACAAGTGATACTGCTCGGTACGCTATTTCAGGGGAAGTCCTTCGCGGATATCACGCGCGCCGTCTTGGCGGCGAAGCGGTCTGCTATCGTGAATCACGCTGCTTTACCGTCAATCCTGGATGGACTGGTAGAACAACTAGCGCAGCAATCCACCATTGAGCGTCGCATCGATGTGGCCAGGGCACTTCAGAGCCAGGGAATGTCACAGCGCTCGGTCTCGCGTGTAACCGGCCTATCGAGGGACACAATAAGAAAACGACTATCCACAACTGCTCATGTACCCAAGAAAGGAGCGAAGTGACAGATGGCACGCGAACACAACTTTCTGTTCGGTTTCGGAGAGCGCCTTGCTAGACCCGTCGAAGTGCCTTCCGGTGGGGGCGACAAGAATCCTCCTTATGCCTTTGAACGTGCGAAGAAGAGATTGTGCAAGAAACTGGCATCTTCAATCGCTGAATTTGACCAGATACCCGAATCTGCTTCACCCAACGGCGAAGTCGTCGCCCGGTTGACGATGCACCCACGGTACATATCCAAATCGGATTTCCCAACCGAGTTGCTCGATTCAATCGGACTGAGGCCTATTGGTAGTCGCTCCGCAAAAATCAAACCGGATGCGTGGGGCATTAAAAAGCCACCTGACGAAGCCATAACGGAGGAGTTATTTGTCGCAGGATCTCGTCATGCATTCTCCTCCTGGGCAAATGGACTCGCTGGATGGACAGAGGCAACGCGAGGGGCCAAAGATATCGTTCATATCGAGAGTATTGAACCATTTCGGGCGAGAGACAAACTTCGATCTATCCCCAAGGATCGAGAGACTGCCGTCTTTGAGGTCGTATTACACAACGTAGGCGATGAGCGGATCATTCAGGCATTCGTTGCCTATGTCGGAAGTCTCGGCGAAGTTCCCATAGTCCAGCGTCGGCGCGACATCAAAGGTCTGACCTTTATTCCCGTTAAGTCTCGATCTGCTCGCGTCGAAGACATCGCCCGTTTTTCCTTTGTCAGGGTCGCAAGAGGGATGCCGACCCTCCGCCCCATGACACCTGGGCTTCTTCGCGCGGTCAGCGCATTCAGGCTCCAGTTCCCCACAGTAGGTCCGCTGGATTCTTCGATAAGAGCAGCTGTATTTGATGGAGGGCTCTCGACTGGGGCCAGAATGGCGCTTCAACCCTGGGTTACACTTGTTGAGCCCATTGGAATAGGCAAGCCGGATCCAAGCTATGAAGAGCACGGTACATGGGTCACGTCTGCACTTCTGTTTGGGCCACTGGTAAAAGGGAAGACCGCGCCCCAGCCCATTTGCCCGGTCGACCATATCCGAGTGCTTGATGCAAACACGGGGGAGAAAAATGACCTCGAGTGCATCGATGTTCTTGACAGAATACTTGGCACACTGGACGAGAATCCTGGAAAGTATCAATTCATCAACATCAGCCTTGGGCCACGGCTAGCAGTTACCGATGATGAAGTGACCCAATGGACGGCTGCGCTAGATGAAAGACTGTCAGAGGGGCGGGTTGTCGCCACTGTCGCAGCCGGAAATGACGGCGATTTGGACGATCTGGCCGGCCTAAACCGTATTCAGCCTCCTGCCGACGGAGTGAATGTTCTCGCGGTTGGTGCTTCTGATAGCCAGAGTGCTGACTGGAAGCGTGCCGAGTACAGTTGTGTCGGCCCAGGACGAAGCCCTGGTGTCGTAAAGCCAGACGGCGTTGCATTCGGCGGGTCCGATGATGAACCTTTCATGGTGCCGGTTTCTAAGGACTGCTCAAGAGCCGAGGGCACCCAGGGGACGAGTTTCGCATCTCCGTTGGTGCTTCGCTCGGCGCTTTCAGTGCATGCTCAGCTGGGCTACTCAATTCGGCCGTTAGCGATCAGAGCTTTGCTTATTCATAGAGCCACTGATGGAACGCAAGGTCGTAAAGCGGTGGGATGGGGTCGATTCGACACCCATCCGCAGCGACTTATTACCTGTGATGATGACGAGGCACTTGTTGTCTTTCAAGGCGATCTCCCAGTTGGTGAGCACTTGCGCGTCCCGGTTCCTGTTCCGAGGTCTCCGCTAAAGGGATCTGTCATCTTGTCTGCGACGCTTGTGATTGCCCCACAAGTTGATCCCGAGCATCCGGGAGCATATACGAGGAGTGGCCTCGAAGTCTCGTTTCGGCCACACGCAGAGAGATACAAAGAGTACCCAAACGGAACCTCATCGAAGCATCCTCAAACGAAGTCTTTCTTCTCAGGCGCGAACATGTATGGCGCCGGTGAGTACCTTATGCGTGAGGGTGGGCAAAAGTGGGAACCGTGTCTTCGGAATAGTCAGACGTTCCGCGCGACAAGCCTACTTCAGCCATGTTTTGACATCTACTATCACCATCGACAGGGGGGCGGAAAGGCTGTCGGACCGCTGCCAATCCAGTATGCACTGGTCGTGAGTCTGAAGGCGCCAATGGTTCCGGATCTTTACAATCAGGTCGTCCGCGCGTACACAAGTATCCTCGTCCCGCTTCAACCGCGTCTGAGAATTCAACTGATGTAGCGGTCGCCCTACAAATACGATTGTATGTCCGCGAACTGCCACGCATGGGAGAAAAGGGGGAAAGTGGTCAGGCGCAGTTGTTGCCGCGCGGCTTCGATCATGGCTGGCCTGGACGGCGGTACAACGAAACGCGCCCCGTTCTGTCTATGGTGTGAAGGGCCTTGCTTGGATTTGTTTTGTTTTCAGGCGGGGTGGCTCCCCGGCGAGGATTCGAACCACGATTCACGGCTCCAAAGGCCGCTGTCCTACCATTGGACGACCGGGGAATTTGGTGAACGGGCGGCACGATCCCACCCTGAGATCAGTTTAGCATTGCCCCGCCGGCGGAATCACCAGTCCGAGTACGGAGTGCCTTCCAGGCTCGTCCTGTCCGATCCGCTGCGCACGTCGAAAATGCCCGGTTCCGTCTGGCTGGTTCCCGAGCCGGACTCCTCCATGATCGTCTTCCAGCTGTTGTTCGAGCCCGTCATCGGATCCAGCGGCACCTGCCGCAGATAGCCCTCGGTCACCAGTTCCTGCAATGTCTGCGGCGCCTTCTGCTTGTCGTAGGTGTACTCGTCGATCATCGTCCGTATCGTGAACAAGTTCTGCTTCAGCACGCTCTCCTTGGCGCGCAGCAGCGACTTCTGGTAGAGCGGCACCGCGATCGAGACGATGATGCTGATGATCGTCATCACGATCATGATCTCGATGAGCGTGAAGCCCCGCTTACCACTCCGAGTACAAGGTTCCATCCGCCGCTCTCTCCATGGTCTTCGTGTACACATCGAAAACGTTCTGCCCGCCCCAGTTATTGCCCTTGGGATCGTCCTGCATGCTGCGCTTGCCCCAGTCGGTCGAGTTCGTGAACGGATCTTTCGGAATCCGCCGCAGGAAACGGATCTTCTTGTCCACGCTTCCCGACGCTTTCACGCCTTCCACCAGGATGTCCAGACTCTCCGGATAGCACTCCGAATCGATCTTGACCTTGGTCATGTCGAGACCCTTGGCGTCGCAGACATCTTTGTACTTGTCGATGGCCGTGCGCATCTCGCGCAAAGCATAGCGCAGATCACGCTCGCGCTCGCGGCGCACCTTATAGCGCGCCAGGGGAACGGCCATCGCCGCGAGCAAGCTCAAGATCGTGAAAGCCACGATCAGCTCCACCAAGGTCATTCCCCGCCGTCCACCCAGACGAAACATCCCGCTTACCTCGCGTTCAATGTCACCTGGGGCAGAGCCACCGTGATCGGCTGCATCTTGGAATCCTTCAGCCCGATTTCCTCCACGGAGATCTTGGCCGGCCCATTGCCCACCACCTGGAATTCCATGATCGCGAGCGAACCGGTTCCGCTCACGCCGCCCGCGCCCGGCAAGCGGTTCAGGATGATGGCGGCCTCGCCCGTGTCGTTGCGGATATTGCGCATGAAGATCGGCTTGCGCCCGTCTCCGCCGATGATCCCACCGTCGGTCGCATCCTTGAGGCGCAGCACCTTGGGGTCGAACTTGATCTTGAAAGGCGCGGCGAACATGTCGACGCCGTTCGCGACGTCAAGCCGCACCATGACCGTGGAGCCCGTCTGGACGTCGACATTAGCCGGCGTGAGGCTCAGCTTGGGCGGTCCGGCCGGCGTGGGCAGCGGCAGCACGGCTCCCGTCGGGGAAAACAGCGGCGCCTCCGGCGCGGCCGGTTTGGGCTCTGTGGGCGCGGGAGCAGGGGTGGTGGGGGCGGCGGTCTTGCGCGGCGCGAAATTCAGCTTGATGGCCTGATCGGTGCCGGCGGCCACGCCCTTCAGATTGATGTCGTTGATGTCGGGTGCGCGAACGATGTGCGGGATGAGCGCAATCAGCAGTTCCGTGTCGGTATCGCTGTTCGAACGGCTCGAAAGCAGCCACTTAAGGCCGGGGATGGAACTGATCCCCGGTAACCCGGACGTCGACCGCGTTTGCTGGCCCTGCATGAGCCCGCCCAGGACATTGACCTCGCCTTCCCGAATGCGGATGTCGTGTACAACCTTGCGTTGGCCGATGACCGGCTCCGATACGCCGGCGATCTCGATGCGCTCCTTCACGCTCGAAATCTCCAGTTCGATGTGCAGCGAAACTTCATCGGGGCCGTGGATCTTGGGCTGCATGTCCACATTCACGCCCACGTCCACGAATTGGAACTGCGTACTGGCCAGGAGTCCGGTGGCGGTGCTCATGCCCGAGGAGAAGCTGCCGGACGCGATCGGCGTCTTCTCGCCGATGCGCAGGGATGCCTTCTGCCCGTCGGCCGCCCGCACCTGCGGCTGCTGCAGTATGCGCGAACTGCTATCGCTCATCAGCGCCTTGAGAAGCGCCCCGGGCATGGTGATCGAGAAGTCACTGGTCGAGAGCTTGCCCACCTGGGCCAGCGTGATGGCCGAGGACGTAGACGTAGAGGGGCTTGTCGTGTCGCCTGAAGTCGTCGTGGTTGTGCCGTTGCGCGGAGTGAAGGCAATGGCGGTGCTCAAGCCCGCTGTGGTTCCGGACGCGATGGTGGCGGCCAGGTCGCGCGTGCGGGTGCGACTCGCCTCCATCACAATCACTTCCACCACCACCTCGGCCTTGGGCTTGTCCATGTCCTGGATGAGCTTCTCGGCCAGTGCCACCTGGTCCACTGTTCCGCGCACGATGATGGCGTTCTGCGCGGCACAAGTATAAAGGCGGCGAATGTCGGTTACGCCGCGGACGGCGGCGGCGATTTCGTTGAGGTCCTGGGCGGCGGTGATGTTGGTCAGGTAGAAGACCTTCACAACCAGGTCTTCGAAATCGCGGCGCTTGGTGGGATTATCCTGTGCGACCAGAATCGCATTGGGCGAAAGCGGCTTCCAGAAGGTCTTGGTGAGTACCGCCAGGTAGTCAAGCGCCTCTTCCAGGCTGGCGTTGCTCAGTTCGACGCTCAGATTCCGCTGCGGCCCGCCCATCCCCATGCCTGCGGGATCCGGGTCCATGATCACGTTAATTCCAGCCAGCTTGCCGACGGTTTCATAGAGCACTTTGGACGGCTGGTTGTTCATACGCAACGAGATGGGGGCCGTGGAGATGGGCTTGAGCTCGGGTGCTGGCAACGCGGAGGCGATGCGCTCCTCCACTTCCTTGCGCGCCCGCTCGACCGGTGTCAAACCACGCTCTTCGCCCTGGAGTTTTTCGCCGTCCTTCTTTTCCCGATCAAGCATTTGGCGGGTGCGGCGTATCTCCTGCGCGGCGATGCTGGAGGCGGGGTCGATCGAGTAAGCCCGCCGGAACTCGGCCAGGGCTTCTTCCAGCTTGCCGGCTTCGCGGAGCTTCTGGCCTTTGTCGACGTGCGCCTGCCCGGCCTGGAAACGGATGCGGCGCAAAGCCAGCAGGGCGCCGGCGTCGCGCGGGCTCTCCATGACCGCCTGCTCGTAAAGCTCGAGCGCCTTGTCATAATCCTTTTTGTCTTCGGCCACTTGGCCTTGTTCGACCAACTTACGGGCTTTGCGTGGCTTGGCCGCAGCCGGCTGGAATAAGGAGAACGCCAGCGCGCAACTCACGAGAACCGATGCTAACCGATTGATCTTTAACATCTTATTGCCTTTTTTGGCCGTGTGCTAAGATATACGTGCGGCCGTATCCGCCAGACATCCCATAACGGGTTGACGAACAACGGCTTCCAGGCGTGGAGGCGAAAAACGTACTGCTGTGGCAGAGGGCATTAAGATACTATCCGAGAACCGGCGGGCGGGCCACAACTACTACCTGCTCGAGCGCTTCGAGGCCGGCCTGGTCTTGACCGGCACGGAAGTGAAGTCCGCCCGTGACGGCAAGGTCCAGCTACTCGACAGTTACGCCGAAGTGCGCAATGGGGAGGCCTGGCTGGTCAACGCGCACATCAGTCAGTATTCGCACGGCAACCGTGAGAATCACGACCCGGTCCGCGAGCGCAAACTCTTGCTGCATCGCCGCGAAATCGACAAGCTATCCGGTAAGACGCGCGAAAAGGGCTTGGCGTTGATCCCCACAAAGGTCTATCTGAAAGACGGCATGATCAAGTGCGAGTTGGCGCTGGCGCGCGGCAAGAAGATGCACGACAAACGCGACGCCGACCGCGAGCGTACCATGGAAGCCGAGGCACGGGCGGCGCGCGGCACGCGGCGCACCTTGTAGAAAAGGAGATTCCTGGATGCAAACTACAGTTGTAGTTCAGGCGTTGGAGGAAATCGATGTCGACGCCCTGGTAGTCGTGGCTTTCGACAAGGACTCAGCGGGAGGCGGATTGGGCGACGGCGCCGCCAAACGCGTCGATGCAACCATCGGCTGGCTCAGCGAGTTGTATGCAAGCGGGGAATTCAAAGGCAAGAGTCTCGAAACGGCGCTGCTGCACCGGCCTCCGACATTCAAGGCCCGCCGCCTGGTGGCCATCGGCGCGGGTAAACCGGAGAAGCTGACCGCAGCCGAAGTGCGGAAGATCGCCGGCGCGGCGTTGCGCTTTCTGAAACCGAAGGGCCTCCACACGATTGCGCTGGCTCTCGACGAGGCGTTCGCGGGCCCGGCAAGCCTCGCCGCAGCCGTCGAGGGTGCCATCCTGGGCGACTACGAGCCGGACCAATACAAGACCGACAAGAGCGATGCGGGCCGCATCGACAGCTTTGCGCTGCTCGTGCCGGCGGTGGATGCGGCAATCGAAGCTGCCGCGCGCCACGCCGCCATCGTGGCCGAATCGCAGAACTACACGCGCGCCCTGGCTACGGAACCGGCAAACGCCATGACCCCCACCATCCTGGCGGATCGCGCGCGCGCCATGGCCGCCGAGTTTGGCCTGGAATGTGAAGTCCTGGACCGCGCGCGCATGGAACAACTCGGGATGGGTGCGCTGTTAGGCGTCGCGCAGGGTAGCAACGAGCCGCCCTGCCTCATCGTAGTGCGCTACCGGCCCGAGGATGACGCGGGCGCCGGCACGCACTTGGCTCTGGTGGGCAAAGCCGTCACCTTCGATTCGGGCGGCATCTCCATCAAACCGTCCGACAAGATGGACCTGATGAAATTCGATATGTCGGGTGGAGCGGCCGTACTCGGCGCAATGCGCGCCATCGCCCAATTGAAGCCAGCCCTTACGGTGACAGGGCTCGTGCCGGCGGTGGAGAACATGCCCGGAGGACGCGCGCAGCGGCCGGGCGACATCGTCAAGACGCTTTCGGGCAAGACGGTCGAGGTGCTCAACACCGACGCCGAGGGCCGCATGATCCTGGCCGATGCCATGACCTACGCCCGCAACCTGGGCTGCACGCACATTGTAGATGCGGCTACCCTCACCGGCGCCATCGTGGTCGCGTTGGGCGACATTTACACGGGATTGTTCCCCAGCGAAGACGCTTTCGCCCTGCGTGTGGCCGCGGCGGCGGAGGCGGCCGGGGAAAAGATGTGGCGCATGCCCGTGGACGACGAATTCAAGGAAGCCCTCAAGAGCACGTATGCGGATTTGCCCAACGTCGGGAACCGCAAGGGCGGCGCCATTACGGCGGCTATGTTCCTGAAGGAGTTCACTTCCGACGCGCCGTGGGTGCACCTGGATATCGCCGGGACGGCGTGGCTGGACGAGGCCAAGCCGTACCTTGCCAAGGGGCCGAGCGGCGTGCCCGTGCGCACGCTGGTGAGACTGGCCACGAGTTGGAACGGCTGATGCCGGCCTGGCTGGCCTACACGCTGCTCACGGCGCTGCTGTGGGGCGTGTGGGGTTTCGAGGCGAAGCTGTTGGTGGATCGCGCCTCACCTTATGCCAGCCAGGTGCTGTTCACCTTCGGGCTGGTAATCCCGCTCGGAGTAGTCCTCTACTCGAAACGCCGCTTCAGCGGCGAGCGCCGCGCGCGAGGGTTTTCCTATGCCTTCCTCACGGGCCTGCTCGGAGGCGGTGGAAACGTCGCATTCTACATGGCACTTCAGGGTGGCACCGCGTCGACGGTGGTTCCGCTCACCTCGCTTTCACCGCTGGTGACGGTGCTGGTAGGCGTGGTTTTCCTGAAAGAACGGATCAGCCTTCGCCAGTATGGCGGGCTGGCGCTGGCGCTCATCGCCATTTTCCTGTTGAGCCTGTAACGCCATGACGAACTGGTTGCTGCTCTCGCTGATCGCTCTGGTGGCCTGGGGCATTACCGGCAACACACAGAAGCTCAGCACGAATTGCATTTCGACGCAGTTCTCGTTCTTCGGATTCACGTTGGCGTTCATTCCGGTGGCGCTCCTCACCGTGGCGCTGTTTCCCGTGAGTCTGGCCTTGCCACGAGATGTGGTGGCCCTTGGTGTCTTGAGTGGTGTATTGAACGGCTTCGGGGCGCTGACCAGTTTTGCGGCCTTCGAAAAGGGCGCCAAGAGCGCGGTGGCGGTGCCAGTCATGTACCTCTACCCACTGATCACCGTACTCCTGGCCTATGTGCTTCTAAATGAACACATCTCCGCGGCGCATTGGGCTGGCATAGTTCTTGCGCCTATCGCGGCGTGGTTGCTTTCGGCTGACTGAACGCGCCTCAGAGGGCGTTCGGCAGCGACAGTTCCGCGCGGCCCAGCGAACGCTGCAGCAGCACGATAGCTTTGTCCTCGCAAATCCCCCGGGAAATGGAGATTTCCGTGATAAGCATATGCCGGGCGCGGTCCAGCATCTTCTTTTCACGGAACGACAACGGCTTTGAGCGCTGCAAGATGAGCAGGCTCTTGAGGACTTCGGCGATGGCGAGAAGATTGCCAACGCGCATCTTGTCGGAGTTTTCCTTAAAGCGGTCTTTCCAGTCGGGACATTGAGGGCATCGCCCACTGGACAGGAATTCGAGAACCTTCTCGACCTCGCCGTTGCGCGTGACCTTCCTCAAGCCGACGTGGTCCACGTGCGAAAACGGAACCATGACGGTGAGGCTGCTCGTGGCAAGCCGCAACAGGTAGAACCGCTCCATTTGGGCGCCAAAGGATCGGGTGCTGATATTCTCGATAGTGCCGACGCCCTGGTTGGGGTACACTACTTTTTCGCCGATCTGAAAAGTCATGCGGGAACCCTTCGATGAAGGTGATGTTCGCTAGTCACGCGTTGTGAGTGAAAAAAAATCTTAAGCTGAATAAGTTTTAATGTCAACTAAAAATGAAAGATAGACAAGCTTCACCAGTACTGCCCTCATATTTGAGGCTCGCCTTGCTCCTGGCGGCGTCGGCGCTAAGCATGCAAGCAGCCAAACAAGCCAGCGCGCTTTACCCGTTCCACCTTACTGAACGCGCCCGGGCCAATGCCGCCAAGTACCCGTGGGCGGCCAAGTTACGGACGGCTATCTTGAACCGTGCGGACTACTGGGCGAAGATGTCCGACGAGCAGCTTTGGGACATGATGTTTGGCGCGACCCTGCTGCGATCGCACCACGTCTGGTCGAGCGGCTATTGCCCGGTGTGCCGCAAGCCCGTGCCGATGTACGACTGGAAGATCGATCCAGTTCAGCATCCCTGGAAGGTGCAGTGCCCTCACTGCCGGCAGTTGTTCCCGAAGAACGATTTTCACAAGTTCTACCGCAGCGGGCTGGATGAGCACGGCATCTTCCAGCCGGACCGGGCCGACCGCAGCTTGCTCTACAATGTCGAGCACTCCTCGCCGTCCGATCCGCTCCGCCGCGTTGGTGTTGACGACGGGACCGGATACTACGACGGCCAGCACCGCTGGTACTTCGTCGGAACCTATCTCCAATACGGTCAGTTCGAGAATCTGGTGATGAACGGCATCGCCAATCTCGCGGCCGCTTACAGCATCACAGGTGAGAAACAATACGCCCACAAGGCGGCGGTCATGCTGGACCGGGTGGCGGACGTGTGGCCCACGTTTGACTTCGCCACGCAGGGCCTGGTTTATGAACGCTACCGTTACGGCGGCGGCACGGCAGGCTACGTGACCTACTCGATCGACTCGGCCTACGACGTCCGCAAGCTGATGATCGCTTACGATCAGGTCTTCGAGGCCGCCCGCGAAGATCAGGAACTTGTGCGTTTTCTTTCATCACAGGCACGGCGATACCGTTTGGACAATTCCAAGGCTTCATTCGCCGACATCCAACGCAACATCGAGGACCGCATCCTGCGGCATGTGCTGGCGCACCCCGAGAAAATCCGGACGAACTATCCGGGCACCGACGGCGCCCTGGCACTGGCCAAGACCGTGCTCGACTGGCCGGCCAACCGGGAGGAAGTCCTGAAGGATATCGGCACGATCGTCGATCGCAGCACGATGGTGGACGGACTGACGGGCGAAAAGGGCCTGACGGGTTATGCCACCATCGCACCGCGCTACCTTGGGCAACTTCTCGAACAGTGGTCGCGCAGCGATCCGGCCTTCCTGTCCGATCTTCTGAAGCGGCACCCCAAGCTGCGAGAGACCTACCGCTTCCACTACGACACCTGGATAGGCTTCCAGTACTACCCCTATTCGGGCGACTGCGGCGCCTTCGCGATCCGCACGACGGACTATGTGGCTGCGGACTTCCACGAGGGGGACACCTACAACAAGTTCGAGACCAATCCGGCCACCAGCATGTACTCGTTCTTCTGGCGCCTCTACCGGGCCACGGGCGACCGGCTGTACATGCAACTGATGCTGCGGGCGAACGGCGGCAAACTCGACGGGATGCCCTACGATCTTTACGCCGAAGATCCCGGCCAACTGGTGCGCGATGTACGGCGTGCGACGGCACGCCATGAGGCGCCGCCACGAATCGGCAACGTCGACAAGAAACAGTGGCACCTGGCGATACTGCGCTCCACCGACCCGGCCGAATCAAGCGCCGTGTGGATGGATTACGACTCCGTTCCGAGCTTCGGCATCAGAGGCCACATACACCGCGACGCGATGAACCTGGGCCTGGTGGCCAAGGGGTTGGACCTTCTGCCGGAGCTCGGGTATCCGGCGGTGCAATTCGGCGACTGGCACACGCCGCAGGCGCGCTGGCACCTCATGACCGCCGCGCACAACACGGTGGTTGTGGATGGCAAGGACCAGATCGGCGGTGAAGGGAAGACCACGCTTTGGCTCGAGGGGAAGAACTACCGCGCCATGCGCGCTTCTTCCGCCAACCAGTACAACGTACGTCAGTATGAGCGTACGGCGGTGATGGTGGACATCGCGAACGATGATTTCTACGTTCTCGACGTGTTCCGGGTGGTGGGCGGCAACGATCATGCCAAGTTCACCCGCAGCAACTTCTCCCAACTCACCACCGGCGGCTTGCGGTTGGAGCCCGCCCCCGATTACAGCCACAAGACGCTGATGCGAAACTTCCGCGTACACCGCGGCGCGCCGTCCGGATGGACGGCGGATTTCAAGATCGAAGACCGCTACAAATACCTGGCGCCCAGTGCCGAAGTACACCTGCGCTATACCGACCTGACGACGGGCGCCGATGCCTACACGGCCGAAACCTGGACCGTCCGCAACGCCACATCCACTGAACAGTTTTGGATTCCGACTCTGGTCACGCGCCGGCAATCCAAGGATGCCCTGCTGGCATCGACGTTCGTTGCGGTGCTGGAGCCGTGCGGCAAGCAGTCCCGCATACGCGGCATCCGCCGTCTGAAGCTCGAAACCGAGCAGGGAGCCGCTTACGGCGATGCGAACGTGGCAGTGGAGGTAACGCTGGCCGATGGGCGGCGCGACGTCCTGATCCTGGCGGACGCCGAGAATCCGCTCGCCCTGACGCCGTCACTCGCCAAAAACCGAGTGATGGTTCAGAAAGACACCGGCATCCGCACGTCCCGCGACTTCGTGTTTAAGCGCCTGGCAAATTAAAGATGCGGGCGGCGTTGCCCCGGCGGATCTTCTCTTTCGTCGCGGCGCTCGCATCCAGCACTTCCATCTTCACGATGGCCGGATCGGGGTAGTGGAACGGCATGCCCGTGCCGAAGATAATGCGATCCTCGCCGAGGTTCCGGATCAGCGCGCCCAGTTCGTTTTCAACCAAGGCGGAGAGCCGGCAGATCTCGATCGAATAGTTCGAGCCGAGTCCGTTGTCCTTGCGTCCGAGTACCGAACCTATGAAGCCGTTACCGCTCAGCAGGATAAAATGCGCGCGCGGCACGGCCCGTATGAGGCCCGCAATCTCGTTGTAGTCCACGTTGGGGATGTCCACGAGCCAGCTTTGCTGGCGGGGATCCTCGGCGCGGATGGGGATCGTGACGGCCATGCCGCGCTCGGCGGCGGCGTTCGCAAGCTCGATCGCGGGGCGGCTGGTCAGCTTGTAGTCGTGCCAGCGCGGATACAGGCGTAGCGCCTTCATGCCGAATTCCTCGTGACAGATCTTCAGGTCGTCGCGCCAGCCGGCGTAGACGGGATTGAGCACGGCAGCGCCGATCAGGCGGTCGCGGTGGTTCCTGATCTCGGCGGCGACCTCTTCGTTGCCCGCCTGCGTGTTGCGGTACGTGATTGCGGCCGCGCTCGACACCACGGCGCGTTCGATCTTCTTGCGGTCCATGAGCGTAAGCAACTTGCCCGCCGTGTTGTAGCGCAACTGGCGAAAAGCAAAATGCCCGAGATAAGCGTTGACGTCGATCACGCGCGTGCCCTCCTGCTCAGGATGCGTTGCATGTTGCCGCCCAGGATCTTGCGGCGGTCCTCGTCGCTCAGCTCCGCGCCGCGTATGTGGCCCATGCCGGCGGTCCAGGACATATCGCACGCGAACAGGATGCGGTCCGCGCCCAACATCCGCACGGCGAACTCGACCGTGCCCTCGTCGATCACACTGCCGCTGGTATCCAGGTAGACCGAGGGCGCGTTGCGCAGCGCCTTGGCGGTCCATTCCCAATCGCCTCCTCCGCAGATGTGCGCGCAGATCAGCATGGTTTCGGGAAACTTGCGCGCGGCTTCGGCGATGTTGCCACCGTCGCTGATGCGCGGCTGCGATGCATTGAACCGGTGTGAATGCCCGGCGTGCTCCAGGATGGGGACTCTTAATTGCCCGGCAAGTTCGAGCAGCGGCTCGAGCACGGGCTCGTCGATCCGGTAGTCGTTGTAAAGCTTGACGCCGATGAAGCCGTGCCCGTCCACGTAGCGGCGCACCTCTTCGAGCGCTTCCTTCTGATAGCCGGGGTTCACGAACACGTAGCCGAGGATGCGACCCGGGTACCGCTGTATCGCCTCGAGCAGCCACTGGTTGCACAGCCGGGCGTTTTCCATCGTCGTGGGGCGTTCCCGAGGCAGGATCGAACAGCAGATCTGCTCCACCCCGAGCTTGTCGGCGGCCTCAATGACGAGGCGGTCGAGTTCTTCCCAATTCTTGACGCCATGATGATGCAGATGATCGTGCGCGTTGATCACCTTGGCCCCACGCGGCGCGGAAGAAAGCGGCGCAGCCGTGGCCGCAGCTGTGCCAAAGAAAGCACGGCGGCTTACACGCAATTGTTCACTCATCAGCTATCTCAACCTTTCAGCCAGCGGTCCAGCCAATCGAAGGCGAGCCGTTCGGCTTCGGGCGGGAAGCCGTGCCCTCCACGGAAGAAGTAGCTCGCCAGGCGGCTTTCAGATCCCAGCATCGCATAGAGCGGCCCAAGGCGCGCCAACGCCTGCCGTGCGCTCCATCCGGCATTGGGGAAGATGGAGTCCTCGTCGGAAGTGGAGATGAAAAGCGGGCGCGGCGCGATGAGCGCCAACACGTGGTGCATGTCGAACGGGATCTGAATTGTTTCGGAGTCCGGCACGCCGGCGTAGAAACGCGGGCGGATGTACGGGCTGGTGATGTAGAAGCCGAGGCGCGGCACGAGCGCCGTGGCGTGCGACCAGCGGTACGGGTTGCCGTCGTAGCGGAACGTGTCGAAACCGCAGCTCGACACTCCCACACGAACGCGCTGGTCGAGTGCCATCGCGAACAGCGTGGTGTAGCCGCCGTGCGAGTGGCCGATGGAAGCGATGCGGTCGCCCGAAACGAAATCGAGCGACTGCAGGTAATCGACGGCGCGGCTCAAGTCCCACGCCATCTTTCCCATCATCGACCAGTGCGGATGCCGCCGGTAGAACGGGATGGCGTCGCCGTAATGATTGTTTGCGGGGTCGTGCCGCTCGCCGAAGCACGCCGCGTCGTAGGTGAGGGTGACGTAGCCGCGCTGCGCCAGGCGATGCGCCATGTGGAGGCGCGGATTGCCGGCCAGCCCGGCGGGTTCTTGCTTGCCTTCCTGCACGGTCTGATGCGGACAGACAATAGCCGGGACGCGGCCGTGCAATCTGTCCGGCACCAGCAGGAAAGCCGGCACGAATTCGCCCGGCTCGGTTTGAAAGGTGAACGTGCGGCGCGTGTAGCCGTCACAGGGCGTTTCCGCCGTTACCTTGGCTTCGAGAGGCGAATGCGTCACGGGCGGCTTGCCCAGGAAGACCTCGACGAGGTGGGCGATCGCCAACCTTTGCGCCGGCCACTCGGCAGATGAGGCGATCTTGCGGCCTCCGCTCTGAAGCAAGTCGCTCAAATCAGGGCGTCCGGTCTGATCCGACGGAACCACCGGGCGGCTCTCGCCGCTGATCTCACGCCAGCGCTCCCAACTCCACCCTTCGGAAGCCGCGGCCGACAGCGCGGGCAGCGAAATGAATGTGCGTCGTTGCATACTTGGCCAACTCCTGTCGATCCTACCGCAGGTGAGCAGCCTCGTTAATTTGCGCCTGTTGTATACTCGGTTTCTAGGACCTCGAAGAAGCATACCCATGCCCGATCCTGTTGAAGCCACGCCTGTTGCGCCTGCCGCGCAAAACGATGTTGTCGCCACTTTGAGCGACGGCACGAAGGTGAAGCAGCGCCTTCTGCGTATGCGCGCCTGCAACGAGAAGGACGGGAAGGGGAAGCTCTGCGCGGGGCACCTGAAGCGGTGGTATTTCTTCGGCGAAGAAGTGAGCCGGCTTTACGGAGCCAACGCTGAGATTTACCGCTGCGAGCGCTGCAAGACGCTGTACCTGCCGAATCCCGAGGAAACGCCCCGCACGGGCACGCTCTGCTGGTAAACCCTTAAAGAAAAGACCGCACCCGGAGAGGGGGGATGAGGCACTTGGTTCCCTCTCCCTGATGCGGTCCGCCCGAGTTGGGCTTGGATCCTGCGGCGGCCAGCCCGGTGTCTGAACACCCGCACTGCTGTTCCGTCCCTGGTGAGGCCCGCGTCCAATAAGTCCTGCACCACGAACGCCGAGCGTCAGCCGAAGCATAGGATCCAGGGCGAGCTTTGCAAGGAGCCTAGCTAATGATGCCGTTATAAAAGTACTGCCCTTAACAAAAAACCCCTCGGCTGCAACCGGAAACGGTTTGAGGAGCAGAATAAACTCGAAACATCGGCTCCCGCAAGCACGCTGTCCTGACGGTCCGCTCTCAATCCGCCTGCCAGTTGCAGCAGAGGGCAGGTTCAAAAGTTACTGCGTCAATTCGAAATGAGTGTAGCAAACCACGAACCATTTGTGGGGAGGGTGGTTTTGTTGAAAACAAAAGGCCGATTCTGAAGGCGTTGGGCACAGGTTGAGGCGCTGTGGTGTGTCGCCGTGTCGCTGTGACACAATCGGGGTGGATGCGCCGCAATCATTCGCGCCGGGCCGCAATTCTGTTGTGTCTCGCAGCCACCCTCGCCTTCCCTCAAGCTCAGGACGAAGATTTCCGGGTCTTCGCCGAACACCCGCGCCTGTTCCTGCGCGCGCAGCGTTTGCGCCTGTTGCGCAGGGAACGCCAGCGCCGCTCAATGCGCTGGGAGAAATTCGAAACCCTGATGGCGGGCAAGGCGCGCATGCCGGAGCCGGGGCTGAGCGCCGCTCTCTATGCCCAGGTCACCCAGGATTGGAGCGCGTGCCGGCCTGCCGTCGAGTGGGCGTTGACTAGCGCGGCCGATCTTCGCCAGCAGGCGCTGGTGTTCGACTGGTGTCAGCCGTCGCTCGGCGAAAACGAATCCAGGCAGCTCGCGGCACGGCTCGAGCGTGGGATCGCGGCGGTACGCTCATCAACGGATCTCGCGGACGTGCGTTCGCGCGTGCTGGCCGCCGTGGCACTGGCCGGGCACTCGGACCCGCTCGCCGAGCGCGAGTTGCGGTCCATTGTGGTCGATTGGTGGCGCGGCAAGGTTGTTCCATCCATCAAGAACGGCCACTCGCCGATTCCCCTGAACCGGACCTACGATCTGTTCGAACTGTTCCACGCCGTGCGCGACAACATCAACATCGAACTGCGCGAGGCCCTGCCTGCCGTGTTCAAGGAACTGCCTATCGTACACGTGCTGAGCCATTACCCGGCGACGTATCCGGCTCCCGAGGGCGAGTACCGCATTCAGGCCTTCAAGGGCGGCGGCGAGCCGGACCTCACGCAGGCGGCCCGTTCGCGCGCGGCAGGCCTGGCCATGGTGGCTTACGACACCAACGCCCAGGAGAATCAATTCCTGCAAGGCTGGCTGATCCAGGACCGCTTCCTGCTGCAGAGTCCATTTGGCGTGCCGTACGAATTCCTGTGGGCCAATCCTTATCAGCCGGGGCTGAGCCCCTTTTACATGCCGCTCTACGCTTACGATGAACTCGCCGGGCGCGTCTTCGTGCGGTCGAGCTGGGAGGAAGATGCCGCTTGGTTCGGCTACTTCGACGGCGAGAGCCAGAAGTTCGACAAGGGGCGGATTGAGGTGTTGTCTCCCCAATCGGCGACTGGCGTGGAAATTGGTCCGGCGCTGATATTCCAGGCGGCGACGCAGCGCAAATTCAAGGCGGAGCCTCGCGACGTCGAGTTGGTATTCGTGGTCGGTCTCCAGCCGGGTGTGCGCTACGACGTCGAAGTGGAACACGAGGAAATGCGTGAGGAACGCGCGGGTCCCGGCGGTATCCTGCGGATGCTCACCTCGGGCAAGTTCACGGGCGGATTGCGCCTGAAGCCCGCCGCGGGTCCGTCAGGCAACTGAGTTCCTATCCGATCCGGCGCAGGAAGTAGCCGCCCGGGGCGCCTTCGAAGCTCAGCACACCGGAGTCGGGCTCGACGGCTCCTCCGGCATCCACCAGGAAGCCCTTGTGCCAGATCTCCCAGGTGCCGACTTGCAGGCCCACGATGACGAATTTGAGCTTCGCCGGGCCGGCGACGTCGAACGACACAGCCGAGGTGGCGCTCCGTGCATCGGCGTGAAACAACACGACCCGGTTCGCCAGACGCGCGCCAGCCAGATCCAGGCTTTCAATGGGACCTTGTTCGAGCGCGGCGCAGTTGCGCACCTTCACCGACGGGCGATCCGCCGGCCCGCTGCCCATTTCAAACGTCAGGACGGCCCCGTCGTTCAACACCACTGCGCTGCGCCGCACACCGCTCGAGTAGACTGTCGCGTAAGCGTATTCGGGCGCCTTCCGGTCCGGTCCGTGACTGTGGCGGAAGCTCCGCGGCGGCTGGCCAGACAAGCCCAGCGCCTTGCCGAGCGCTTCGGCCTCCCACCAGCGCCCTTCGATCGGGCAACTGGAGAGCGAAACGCCGCCCAAGGCAGCCAGACACGCGAAAGTAAGCCAAGTCCTCACAGCACTCCGGAGTATAGCCCGAAGCCGGGGCACAATTTTGCAGCGCCCGGATCTCCCCTATAATCAAAGCAAGAGGGCAAGCCGTCTGGGCCCCGGCTCTAGGGAAAGTCTAATGTCAACAACTGAAGCGAACCCTTCCGCTGTGGAGGAGCAACTTTCTATAGCTCAAGCCGCGAACGATTTCAGCATCGAAGTCGCGACCGTGAACGGCAGCGGCAGCCAGACTGCCAACACCGTTCTCATGCGTTCCATCTTCCAGATGGGCGTTCCGGTATCGGGGAAGAATCTTTTTCCTTCCAACATCGCCGGGCTGCCCACTTGGTTTACTATTCGCGCGAGTAAGCAAGGTTACGTCGGCCGAAAGAAGGACGTGGACATCCTGGTGGCCATGAATCTGGAAACGGCCAAAGACGACGTCATGAAGCTCGCCAGCGGCGCCGCCGTGGTCTATGACGAACCGCTCAAGCTAAGCGAGCTGCGTTCGGACCTGCACTTTTACGCGGTTCCCTTCGACAAGCTGGTCGCTCCGGTTTGCCCCGAGGCGCGCCTGCGCAAGCTCGTGCGCAACATGATTTACGACGGCGTTCTTGCGCAGTTGCTGGAGATCGATTTCGACGAGGTCCACAAGGCGCTGGTGAAGCAATTCGGCGCGCGGAAGGCCAAGGCCGCCGAGTTGAACTGGAACGCCGTCATGGCAGGCCGGGACTACGCGGCAGCGAACCTTACAAAGTCGGATCCATACCGCATCCAGCGAATGGACAAGACCACCGGCAAACTCATCATTGAAGGCAACGCGGCAACGGCACTGGGAGCGGTTTTCGCCGGCGCCACCGTGGTGGTTTGGTATCCCATCACGCCGTCCACCTCCCTGGTGGAGGCCATGGCGGGCTACCTGAAGCGCTTCCGCATAGACCCGGAAACAGGAAAGCCGACGTACGCGGTGGTGCAGGCCGAAGACGAGTTGTCCGCTATCGGCATGGTGATCGGCGCCGGATGGGCCGGAGCCCGCGCCATGACGGCCACCAGCGGCCCCGGCATCTCGCTGATGGCCGAGTTCACCGGGCTGGCCTACTGGGCCGAAGTGCCCGCGGTGATTGTCGACGTGGAGCGAGTGGGCCCGTCCACCGGCCTGCCGACGAGGACTATGCAGGGCGATGTTCTCTCCACTGCGCTACTCTCCCACGGGGACACGAAGCACCCCATGTACTTCCCGTCCTCGCCTGAAGAGTGTTTCTCGATGATGCCGGAAGCGTTCAATCTCGCCGAGCATTTTCAGACGCCGGTCTTCGTCATGACCGACCTCGACCTCGGCATGAACAAATGGATGTCGGATCCGTTCGAGTATCCGACGGAGCCCATACGCCGTGGCAAAGTGCTCTCGGCTGCCGATCTGGACCGTCTGGGCGGATTCGCGCGCTACAAAGATCTGGACGGCGACGGAGTGGGCTATCGCACGCTGCCCGGCACCGACCACCCGGCGGCCGCGTACTTCACCCGAGGCAGCGGGCGCGACGAGAAGGCACGTTACAGCGAGCGGCCCGACGATTACATCCACAACATGCAGCGCATCGCTCACAAGTTCGAAAGCATGCGCGTGCACATGCCCGCGCCTGAAGTGGTTTATAACGACAAAGCCTCCATCGGCGTCCTCTGCTACGGCACGTCGCGCTACGCCGCCGAAGAGAGTCGCGATCAATTGCTGAAGGAGCACGGCATCGAGGCCAGCTACTTCCGTCTGAAGGGCTTTCCCTTCACCGAAGATCTGCGGTTGTTCCTTGAGAGGCACGCGCGCGTTTACGTTGTGGAGCAGAACCGCGACGCGCAGCTTGTGATGCTGATGCGCATGGAACTGGCGCCGGAAGAGATCGCCAAACTGCGCAGCGTGCTCTACTACGGCGGCCTGCCGCTGGATGCCAGAACCGTCACCGACGAAATTGTCCGTCAGGAGGGTCTCTAAGATGGGAACCATCGCTGCGCCTGCCCCCAAGAAGACCAATCGCATTGGTCTTGAGGTTCTCCAGTACAAGGGAGCGAAGAGCACGCTGTGCGCCGGCTGCGGCCACAATTCCGTATCCGAGCGACTCGTTGAAGCTTTCTATGAGATGGGCGTGAAGCCCTGGCACGTGGCCAAATTCAGCGGCATCGGCTGCTCGTCGAAGTCGCCGGCTTATTTTCTCAGCATGGCGCACGGCTTCAACAGCGTGCATGGCCGCGCGCCATCGGTGGCCACGGGTGCCATGCTCGGCAACCACAACCTCATCGGCGTTCTGGTCAGCGGCGACGGCGACACGGCCTCTATCGGCTTGGGCCAGTTCATGCACCTCCTGCGGCGCAATCTGCCGCTGATTTACATCATCGAAAACAACGGCGTCTACGGCCTCACCAAAGGGCAGTTCTCGGCGACAGCCGACATCGGTTCCAAGCTGAAGCACGGCGAGGTGAACGATCTGCCGCCCATCGATTGCTGCCTGGCCGGCATCGAGTTGGGCGCTACGTTGGTGGTGCGCACGTTTTCCGGCGATAAGAGACAGTTGCTCGCCACCATCAAGGCTGCCATCGCGCACAAGGGCCTCTCGGTGATCGACGTGATTTCTCCGTGCGTGACCTTCAACGACCACGAAGGGTCCACGAAGAGCTACGCTTACATGAAGGAGCACGATGAGCCGCTGCACGCGGTGGACTTCGTGCCCTCGTTCGAGGAAATCGACGTGGAGATTGCCGAGGGAGAAACACGCGAGATAACGCTGCACGATGGCTCGCGCTTGCGCTTAAAGAAGCTCCACGAGGATTACGATCCTACCGACAAGCTCAACGCCATACGGGCGCTGCACGAATCCGGCGCCAAGGGCGAAGTGCTTACCGGCATTCTTTACTTCGCTCCGGAACGCGAGACATTTATCGACTTGTTGAATTTGGACGATCAGCCTTTGGCGACCTTGCCCGAATCAAAGACCCGCCCGGGCCGCGAAGCCCTCGCGCAAGTAATCGAGGAACTGCGCTAGCTCACGATGACGGACTGGCGCGATCAACTCCGTGTGGTTCTGGTCGCGTCACGCAACCCGCTCAATATTGGCGCGGCGGCGCGCGCCATGAGCAATTTCGGATTCAAGCAGTTGCGCGTGGTGAATCCGTACGACGTCGCCTTTCGAGAAGCGCGTTCGGCGGTGGGCGCTTCGGCCGTGATGGCGGCGGCGCAGGAGTACCAGAGCGTGGGGGATGCGGTGACGGATTGCTCGCTTGTGGTAAGCACAACCGCCCTCGGCCATCGCGGCCTGCAGCATCCGTTGCGGCGGCTCGAGTATGGCGGACGTCTCCTCCGCAAGCACCTGGCTGAAGCTCCGGCCGCCATCCTGTTCGGCTCGGAGAAATTCGGCCTGGCCAATGACGACTTGAGCTACTGCAACTGGCTCATGCGCATCCCCACCCGCGAAGAGCACGGTTCGATGAACCTGGGCCAGTCCGTGGCCGTCGCGCTTTATGAATTGATACGAAATCCCCGCGCTCCGCAGGCGCACCCCAAACCCGTCCGCGCCGCCAAGGGCGACCAGTTGGAGCGCTTGACCGAATTGCTGCGCGAGGCGCTGGAGGAAAGCGGCTACGTCAATCCGCGCATCTCCGAGTCCACCGGGCAGAAACTACGCCGCATGGTGCGGCGCGAATCCCTCACCTCGCGCGATGCCGACGTCTGGCTGGGGATGTTCCGGCAAGTCCTCTGGAAGCTGCACAACAAGTAGCGTGACTCCGGTCACGGCGCACCCCGCTTCGCCGCTCTTATCCTGGAACTGGGGGATGCGATGCGGGATTTCTCCGAAGCGCCGTTTCTGGTCATATGGGAAACCACGCAAGCGTGCGATCTGGCATGCCGCCACTGCCGTGCGTCGGCGATTCCTGAGCGGCATCCGCTGGAACTCGATACGGCCGAAGCCCGTGCCCTATTGGACGGCATCAAGAAAGACTTCGGCGATCCGTTGATGGTCTTCACCGGCGGCGATCCTCTGAAACGCCCGGACGTATTCGAGTTGCTGAAGCACAGCGTCGACGCCGGCCTGCGGACTACCATCACGCCGAGCGCCACTCCGCTGTTGGATGATGAGGCCGTCGAGCGCATACAAGCGTGTGGAGTCTCACGCATGGCCGTCAGTCTGGACGGCCCCGACGAAGCCTCGCACGACGATTTCCGGCAGGTGGCCGGCTCGTTCGCGCGCACCATCGGCGCGCTGCGCCACTCGGCTCGTATCGGACTCGAAACGCAAATCAACACGACGGTGACGCGCTACAATCGCCACCGGCTGGAGGAGATCGCCGCGCTTGTCGAGCGGGAGAAGGCGCGGCTGTGGAGCGTGTTCTTCCTCATCGTGACCGGCCGCGCCCAGGCGCAATACGATCTGACGGCCGAGGAGTACGAAGAGGTCTTTGATTTCCTCTACCGCACTTCTCTCCGGGCCCCCTTCGATATCAAGACCACCGAAGCGCAGCACTACCGCCGCTACGTTGCGCAAATGCGGAAAGCGATGCCCATCGGGCGCTCCGCCGCGCCACAGGGCGGTATTGCGAGGCAAGCCGGCATCAACGACGGCAAGGGCTTCGTGTTCATCTCGCACACCGGCGAGATCTTCCCCAGCGGCTTCCTGGAAATCTCCGCTGGCAATGTGCGGCGCGCCTCGCTCGCCGCGGCCTACCGTGATTCCAGCCTGTTCCGCACGCTGCGCGACAGCGGTCAACTGGAAGGCAAGTGCGGCGCGTGCGAGTACCGCAACCTCTGCGGAGGTTCGCGCTCCCGCGCATATGCCTTGACCGGCAGTTTCCTAGCCTCCGATCCGCGGTGCGTCTATCAGCCTACGTCTGCAACACTCGCCGCCCGGCACTGAGATACGATAGGGGCCATGCGGCTTTTGGTTGCGTTGCTCGTTCTGTTCTGCCCGCTTGCGGCGCAGACTCCAGACCTGAACTGGATCGCGCCCACTGACGGGCGCATGGAAATCAACGGACTGGCGTGGTTTTCGGAAAACGGCGGCGAATGGTTCCGCCTGCCGGTTCGATTGAAGGACACGTTGCCCAAGGCGGTCTGGAACCTGGGACGA
>JAJFUV010000279.1 GCA_021372245.1 Terriglobales bacterium | reverse complement strand
TGGTTCGCCACGCCGAAGGGCGTCGGACTGATCGCGCGCCGCCCGATGACGCTGGCGGAAAAGGCACGCCGGTTCGAGGAGCACATCGACAAGCGCTGCCGCCGCACGCCGCTCGGCTACGTGCACGGGGTGAACCTGGCTCGCACGGGCGACCTAGGCGAATGGAAGAACATGGATTCCGACAACGACGGCCTGTGGACCGCCATGTATGGCGCCGGAGAGTGCTTCGCCTGGGCGGCCACCAAGGATCCGGAGGCCAAGCGGCGCGCCAAGATGGCCTTCGAAGCACTGCGTTTCCTGCAGACCGTCACCCAGGGCGGCACACCGCCCGCCCTGCCTGGGTATGTGGCCCGGACGATCCTTCCCGGCGACGGGCCCAATCCCAACGCGCAAGCCTACACGCGCGAGAAGGACGAGCGCACCCGCGCCACCCGCGACAAACTGTGGAAGGTCCTGGTGCCGCGCTGGCCGCGCAGCGCCGACGGCAAGTGGTATTGGAAAGCCGACACCAGCTCGGACGAACTAGACGGCCACTACTTCTTCTATGCCACCTATTACGACCTGGTGGCCGACACGCCGGAAGAGAAGCAGCGCGTGCGCGAGGTGGTTGACGCGCTCACCAGCCACCTGGTGGACCACAATTTCCAGTTGATCGACTGGGACGGCAAAGTCACGCGCTGGGGAGTCTACAATCCCGAGGCGCTGAATGACGGGCCATTCGTGATGGAACGCGGGCTTAATTCGCTGAGCATCCTCTCCTACTTGCGGACGGCCGAGCATATCACCGGCAATGCCAAGTACTCTCGCGCCTATGACGAATTAGTGAAGCGGCACAGCTATCACACCAACGCCCTGGTGGCCAAGCTGCACGAGGGTCAGGGCACGGGCAACCACTCCGACGATGAGATGGCTTTCATGAGCTACTACGACCTGCTCAAGTACGAGAAGGATCCGAGGTTGCGCTCGCTTTACGCCCTCTCGATGTACCGCTACTGGATGGACGAACGGCCGGAGATGAACCCGGTGTTCGACTTCATGTTCGCCGCCAGCACGAAGGATGTCGCTTACACGGATGCCTTCGAGCGCCTGAGAATCGCGCCCGACGGCGACTGGCTGGAGAAAAGCGTATCGACGCTGGTGCGTTATCCGCTGGACACCATTGACTGGCGGGTCACCAACAGCCACCGCATCGACATCACCCCGCTGCCGCGCACGTCCGGCGCGGCGCGGCGCCGTGCGCTGGGATGCCGCCCGGACGGTACTGCCCTGCCGGTGGACGAGCGCTTCGTGGACCACTGGAACCAGAACCCGTACGCGCTCGACCAGGGTGGATCCGGCCGCTACTCGACCGACGGCGCGGCTTTCCTGTTGCCTTATTACATGGGCCTCCACCACGGTTATGTCGAGTAGGGCTTAGGACAGCCACTGTCTTCGGCCGTCGCGGATCTCGATGGTCACATCGCGGCCCAGATGGCAGAATGTGTAGCGCGCGCCTTCGAGCCGCCTCGATGGCGTGCCGGTTTCGCGCGGGCCGTCCAGATGCGGCCAGACGCCGATGCAGCCGCGCAGGAAGCCCCACAGGATCAGCAGGGCGTTATCCAGCGGCTCGCTCGATAGAAATCCGGTGTCCCACTTGAGCCCAGCGGCCCACAATCGCGTTCGAGCGTAACCGCAGCGCATGACACGTTCGAACGTGTCATAGGCCTGCTCGGCCTGCCCGGCGACCGCGCGCGCGGCGATTTCGAACCCGGTGGTGTGGAAGAACGCATTGCCGTTCTCGTAATTCGGGTACACCTTCTGGTTGCCGAGCTCGCCGAACTCCACCATGTCGCCCAACTGGGTGATGGGGATCATGTTGCACGGCGTCGCCCAAATGGCTTCGCGCGGGATCTTGAACTGGCGGCAGAGTTCGTCGTAGCGGCGATCCAGGTTGGCCAGAATGCGGCGCGCCTTGGCTTCATCCGCGATGCCGTGCACGATGGCGAGCAGGTTCTGGTCGGTATAGAAGTAGCGGCGGCCGGACTCGGGCATTTTCTCGCGGACGTCGATCCAATCCATGTAGAAGCCGCGCTCGTCGTCCCAGAAGATCTTGTTGTAGCCCGCTACGGCCTTCCTGTGCAGAGTACTGAACCGGGCCGCGCCCTCCGCATCGCCGAGCCAGGCTTTCATCTCGGCCATGGCATCCAGCGCCATGACGCAGTAGACGTTCGTGATGGCGTCCTTGTGGCCGAACTTGATGATGTCATACCAGTTTGAACAGTCGTGCTGGCCGTTCGGCAGGCCCGAAGTCTTGGGGATTTCGATTACGCCGTCCTGATCGCGATCGAGCGCGACCTGGTAGCGGGCCACGCGGTCGAGAACCGGCATCACGCTCCGGAGCCAGTCGCGGTCGCCAGTTTGCAGCGCGTGATGATACATGGCGAGGATGAAGTGGGGAATCTGGTCGAGAAGATTACCCCACTGGACGCGGTAATATCCTTCCACCCACCAACGCGGAAGGACGTAGCCATCCGGCTCCACGCCGGTTGCGGCGAAAAACGTGAGCTGCTTGCGCAGCGCGGCGAGCGATTTGTCGTGCTTCGCGAAAATGCCCTGCACCATGGGGAAGAAGGCCATTTCGTGCAGGCAGGGCACACTGGCGGGATTGTTGCCGAACATCCACCCCATCCAGCCGTTCATTACGGCGGCCATGCTGTGAGATTGTTCGTCGAGGAAGCGGTCGGGCAGGCTCAGGTCTAGCGGCGCGATGCCTTTGTGCGAGACGAGCTTCAGCGTCCAGTCCTGAACCTGCGTGGAACCGAGCCGACGCAGGACGGCGCCCCCTCGCCGGTCTACCGTCTCGGCGCCAACTGCGACGTAAGGCGAGGTGCCGTCGGCGGGCGTCTTGGCATAGCTGAACCAGCCTTCGGTGAGCCGGCTCTCCAGAGCCATCGACGATGGAGCGAAGACGATTTCCTGGCTGCGATTGGGTGAAATTACTTCGTGGCACCGCGTTTTGGCGTCCAGCAGAAAAGCGCGGGTGCCGTCGAGCAGCATTTCCGTGTCCAGGAATCCCGCGATTTCACCGAAACGGGCGCCAGGCGCGGAGCGGGTTTCGCCTTTGGCCCCTTCGGTGCGAAATACGAGGGCGGGGAAGCGGTCCGCTGTGACGCTGCAGTCTTCGAGGTACGTGCGGTCGATCTTCCAGCGCATCTGGCTGCCGTCCAGCTCGATCAGCCACTGTTCACGCGCGAGAGGAGCATCCTCCGGCCCCAGCAGGATATCCTCGACGCGCAGGCGCCCGGCACCTTCGGGAATGATCCTGGTCCGGTCCGTCGCCCGGCTCATCAGCCAGCCCGCGCCCTCCACCAATAAGCCGGTGCAGCTTCGCGCCAATGGCTGCGGCTTCGTGTACAGCAGATTCGCCGTGAACCGTCCGTTTTCGTTCCAGGCCAACTGTTCGATCCAGACACCATCGGGTCCGGCGTGCAGGTGCAGGCGGAAGGTCTCGTTGCTTAGCCCAACTTCCGCAGTTCGAGGATGCTGAGAACTTCTTTCGGGTATTCTGAGGGTGCCCGACCAAGTGAACATGACCACCGCCTTTTGTTTTCACCGTCGTCTGTTTTCGGCTCGGTTTTCGGGTGGTGAAACGCGCGTGTAGTGAAGACCTACCCCCTTGAATCCAGGCCGCAGATGCGTAGGATGAGGCTATGTACTTGCGGCGCTGCTATCGCCGGAAGGATGGCAAGCGACACGCCTATTGGGCGTTGGTGGAAAGCTACCGGACAGCGTGCGGGCCTCGGCAGCGGGTGGTGGCCTACCTGGGCGAGTTGGACGAGCGGGGCCGCCTGGGCGTTCGGCGCTGTGCGGAGGAGCGTAGCGAGCCGCAGGCGAGTCTGTTCCCGTCGCCCGAGCCGGAGTGGGTCGAAGTCGATCTGAAACGAGTGCGCGTCGAGCGCAGTCGCAAGTTCGGCGGGGTGTGGCTGGGGCGGGAGCTGTTACGCCGGTTGGAACTGGATCGTTTCTTCGAAGAGGCTCTCCCCAACGGGCGGGAAGAGATTCCCTGGGCGGCGATGGCGATGGTCCTGGTGCTGGGCCGGTTGTGCGAGCCGTCGAGCGAACTGCAGTTGGCGGAGCGTTTCTATACCTCGAGTGCGCTCGCCGACCTGCTGGGCGTACCCGCCGAGAAGGTGAACGAGGACCGATTGTATCGGGCGCTGGATGCGTTGTTGCCTCATAAGAAGGCGCTGGAGAAACACCTCAAAGAGAAGCTGGGCGAATTGTTCGAACTGGATTACGACCTGCTGTTGTACGACGTGACCAGCACGTACTTCGAGGGGGAAGCGGAGAAGAATCCGCTGGCGGTGCGGGGCTACTCGCGCGATCACCGGCCGGACTGCAAGCAAGTGAACCTCGCGTTGGTGGTAAGCCGCTGCGGGATGCCGCTGGGCTACGAGGTGTTTGCTGGCAACCGCAACGACGCGACCACGCTGGAAGAGATGGTCGAGCACGTCGAGGGGCTGTACGGGCGCGCCCGCCGCATCTGGGTGATGGACCGCGGCATGGTGAGCCAGGACAACGTGGAGTTCCTGCGTGAGGGCCAGCGGCGCTATGTCATCGGCACGGCCAAGAACTCGTTGCGCAAGTTTGAGGGCGAGTTGCGAGCTGCGGACTGGAAGCGGGTGCACGCCGGGCTGGAAGTGCGGCTGGCGCCGGCGCCCGGTGGTCAGGAGGTTTTTATCTTATGCCGCAGCGCGGAGCGGCAGGCCAAAGAGCAGGCCATGCACGAACGGTTCGAGAACCGGGTTGTGCAGGGACTTGAGAAGATCGCTGTCTGTTGCCAGAAGCGGCGGCAGAAGTCCGGCGTGATTGAGCGGCGGGTGGGCCGGTTGCTGGACCGGAACACCCGGGCGGCCAGTTTGTTTGAAGTGCGCGTGGAAGAGAACGCGGCGGGGTTCGCGCAACTGTGCTGGGGCCGCTCGGAGGTCTGGCGCGAGTGGGCGCGGCTGAGCGAGGGCTGCTATGTGCTGCGCAGCAACGTTACCGACTGGACGCCGGAGGAACTCTGGCGCGCCTACATTCAGCTGACCGAGGCGGAGGCGGCCTTTCGCATTCACAAGACGGACCTGCAGTTGCGGCCAGTCTGGCATCAGCGGCAGGACAGGGTGGAGGCGCACATTCTGGTGTGTTTCCTGGCGTACGTGTTATGGAAGACGCTGGCGGCCACCTGTAGGCAGGTCGGGCTGGGGGATGAGCCTCGGCAAGTCTTCGAGGCTCTGGCCGAGATCGCTCTGGTCGATGTGGTCATGCCCACCCGCAACGGGATCACCATCCGCAAGCGGTGCGTCAGCAAGCCGACCGAACATCAGGCGATCCTGCTGCAGCACCTCGGACTGGCCTTGCCCTCAGCGCTGAAAACTGCGGCCGTGTAGTGAAGACTCGACTATGCCTACACTGAAAACACAGACTTTATTCGCTCAACTGCGGAAGTCGGGTTAGTTCGGCGGGATTGGGCCCATCCGCCCCAAGCCGCAGCGCAGCGCTCAATGCGACCGAAGCCGTTTCAAGGAAAGCTTTCCTGGTGAGCACGGTCTTAAGTCTATCGAAGACGGTTCAGGAAGACACCCGGCGCTGCCGTTCACTTGCCAAGAATCCATTCGCGCGTGTAACGTGCCCAACGGATGTCCCGTCCTCCGCCCGGCAGTCCCTGCTGCCAGACCGCGACAATCGTCCCATCGGTGGCCTGCGTGAGTCCCGGATAGGAGACCTGCAATCCTTCCGTGCGGGCGATGATCTTTGGCTTGCTCCAAGTCTTGCCGCCGTCGGCCGAAAGGGCCGTGCTCAGCGGATAGCGCGTGAGCGGTGAATTGTTCCACACGGCGACAATTTCTTTGGGATTCTGCTGCAGCCGCCACAGCGCCGTCGGCGTGTTGTGTCCCGGCAGCGGACTCCGCACCGGCGGGGACCAGGCGATCCCGCCGTCACGGCTCCGGCTCTCGTAGTGGAACGAATCGCCCGAGCGCAGAATCATGAGCACTTCGCCGTCCGCAAGTTCTACGATCGACGGCTCGCAAAGCCCATTGGTGCCGCCCGGCGTTAGTTTCTCGACATACGTGTGAATCGCGCCGTGCAGCGTCCACCTACGGCCATCCTTCGAGAGTAGCACGCCGCTCACCAGGTTCATCTCCCCTTCCGTGCGTGCTGCCATGCCCATTTCAGGCCACTTGTCCCACGAGATGCCCAGCATATAGGTGCCGTCGCGCAGGACGATCCCGTTGTGCTGCTTGCCCGGCGTGTACTGCCGCGGGATCACCAACTCGGAGACCTTCGACCACGTCGCCCCGTTGTCTTCGCTACGGATCATCATGGTCCATGCCTTGTCGATTTTGTTCGGCGTGTTCACCAGCGTGGCGAAGACGAACACCCGCTGCCCGTCCACCAGGATGTTCGGGTCGCCGTAGGTCTTCTCGGCATCGGAAAACAGCAGCTTGGGTGCAGACCACGTGCGCGCGTCGTCGGACGAGAATGCGCCATAGACTTTTTCGGGTTTGGCGTCCTTCGCTCTCACTCCCCAGACCGCCAGCAACTGCCCGTTGCCCAGGCGCGCAACCTGGGGGATGGTGTTTTGATTGAACTGGCCGCCATCGGAACGAACCACTGCGCCGGTTTCGAAGTCGGCTGCGGTGCAAACCGCAACTATCAGTAGAACGAGAGGCAGGGGTTTCATGAGGTGTTGATTGTATTTCGGGGACGGAACATTGTGCAAGCCCTTGGTTTCGCGTCAGGCTTCCGTTCACCATGGCGGAATGCCATTCCGAATCGTGATGCTATAGTTTGCTTTGGGGTTAACGCTATGGCCAAGAGATACCTTCGCGGAATGATGTTGTGGCCGCTCTTTGCATTGAGTTGTTTAGGAGCTGGCCTGGACTTGAGCAAGGCTGTGGTGGCGGTGCCGAAAACGTTCACCGGCGTGGAGAAGAAGGCCGTCCAGGTACTGGTGGAAGAAGTCGAGAAACGCAGCCAGATCCGCTGGTCCTTTGGCGAAAGCGGGCCGGCGGTGATCGAACTGCGGCGCGGAAGCGGACCCGCGGAAGGCTACACCATCTCGATGAGCGCGGGCGCGCCTGCCCGGGTGACCATCTCCGGCAACGACGCGCGCGGCGTGCTGTTCGGCGTGGGACACCTGCTGCGGAAGCTGGAGATGACACGCGGCCAAGTGGTGCTCCCCGAGCCGCTGAATGTTACGACCGCGCCGCGTTACAGGTTGCGCGGCCACCAGCTTGGCTACCGTCCCAAAACCAATTCCTATGATGCCTGGAACGTGGCCATGTGGGACCAGTACATCCGCGACCTGGCCATCTTCGGAGTCAACGCCATCGAACTGATGCCTCCGCGCACCGACGATGACGCCGACAGCCCGCATTTTCCTCTGCCGCAGATGCAGATGATGGTGGAAATGTCGCGCATTGCCGACGAATACGGCATGGATGTGTGGATCTGGTATCCCGCGCTGGACAAGGATTACTCGGATCCCGCGACGGTCCAGGCCGCGTTGGCCGAGTGGGGCGAGGTTTTCCGCCAATTGCCGCGTGTCGATGCGGTGTTCGTACCCGGCGGCGATCCCGGCCACACGCAGCCCAAGTACATGATGGCGCTGCTTGAAAAGCAGACCGCCAACCTTCGCAAGTATCACCCAAAGGCGCAGATGTGGATGTCGCCCCAGGGCTTCACCAAGGAATGGATGGACGAGTTCTTCGAGATCATGGACCGCCGGCCTGCCTGGCTCTCCGGCATCGTCCACGGCCCGCAGGTGCCCATCGACATTTACGCGTTGCGGGATCGGATTCCGAAGCAGTACCCCATCCGCAACTATCCCGACATTACGCACAGCCGCCAGTGCCAGTTCCCCGTGCCGGACTGGGACGTAGCGCACGCCATGACCATCGCGCGCGAGGGCGTGAACCCGCGGCCGCACGACATGGCTGCGATCTTCCGCTATTCGCAGCCGCCGACGATCGGTTTCATCACTTACTCGGAAGGCTGCAACGACGATGTGAACAAGGCGTTGTGGAGCGGCTTGGGCTGGAATCCCGACGCGGACGTGGTGGACATCCTGCGCGACTACGCGCGCTACTACATCAACCCGCGCTTTGCCGACTCGTACGCGCAGGGCCTTGTGGCGCTGGAACGCGACTGGCACGCGCCGCTCATCGACAACAACGGCATCGAAACGACCTGGGCGCAGTTCCGCGCCATGGAACTGGCGGCAAGGCCGCAGGACCTGTTGAACTGGCGCTTCCAGCAGGGGCTCTACCGGGCCTATTACGACGCCTACACGCACGAGAGGCTGCTCTACGAAACTGGCCTGGAACGTGAGGCGACGGACAGGCTCCGCGGGGCGCGCGAAACCGGCGCGCTCGTAGCGCTGGCACAGGCCGAGGCGGCGCTGGATAAGGGCGTCACAAAGCGCGTGGCCGTGGATCTGCGCGCGCGCGTCTACGAACTGGCCGAGGCGCTCTACCAGAGCATACGGATGCAGCTAAGCGTCGCGCGATACAAAGCCATCGACGTGGGTCGCGGCGCCAATCTCGACACAGTGGAATTCCCCCTGAACAATCGCACATGGCTGGAAGCCCGGTTTGCCGAAATCCGCGCTCGCGGCCAGGAAGCCGAGAGACTCGCCGGCATCAACGAGATCCTGAACTGGACTGACCCCGGCCCCGGAGGCTTCTATGACGACCTGGGCAAGGTGAACGCGCAGCCGCATCTCGAGCGCGGCGCAGGTTTTGAGAAAGATCCGCAGTTCTGGCGCTCTTCGCTACTCGGCTTCGCCTACGTTCCCGGTGGGCGCATCTCCTGGATGGATTACGCCGAGGCGTTGCACGAACAACCGCTCGAAATGCATTACAGGAACCTCGATCCGAAGGCGCACTACAAGGTGCGCGTCGTCTACGCGGGCGACATGGCGCGCGAAGTGAGGATGGAGGCCGATACAATTGAAGTTCACCCACTGATAAAGAAACCGCTTCCGATGCGGCCGCTGGAGTTCGACGTTCCGGTGCAGGCGACGGCGGACGGCGAGTTGACGCTTCGGTGGTACAGGCGGCCGGGCCTTGGCGGGAACGGCCGCGGCGCGCAGGTCGCGGAGTTGTGGTTGATCAAGAAATAGGAATTATCAATGAGCAAGAACTATAAGTGGTTCGTGGTTGGAATGCTGTGGCTGATCTGCTTCTTCAACTACGCGGATCGGCAGGCCCTGTCGGCGCTTTTGCCGCTGCTCGAGAAAGAGATGCACCTCACGCCGGTGCAACTCGGTTGGCTCACGGCGGCGTTTGCCTGGGTGTATGGGTTATCCGCTCCTTTCACAGGAAACATCGCGGATCGCATCAAGCGCCGGACTGCGATTTTGGGCGGCCTGCAGATCTGGAGCGTGGTATGCGCCCTGACAGCGGCGGCGGCCAACTTCGTGCAGCTGATTTCGTTCCGCGCCATCATCGGACTGGGCGAGTCCATCTACTACCCGGCGGCGATGTCCCTGCTGAGCGATTATCACGGCAGAGGGACGCGGTCGCGCGTGATGGGCATTCATCAGACGGGCGTGTACATTGGCACGATCGCCGGTAGTTTCTTTGCCGGACTGATCGGGCAGTACTACGGCTGGCGGCTGTCGTTCGTGGTCTTCGGCGGACTCGGTATTCTGCTCGGCCTGTTCATGATGAAGGCCCTTATCGAACCCGAACGTGGCGCGGCGGACTTGGCCGACCTCGGCGCCAAACCAGACGCCCATCTCGCCAAGAGCATGCCGGTAAAGGAGTTCATGAAGGTGATCTGGGGCACGCCGACCGTGCTGCTGCTGATGAGCGCTTTTATGTGCGCGAACTTCGTGGCCCTGGTGGTGCTGAGCTGGATGCCGATGTTCCTTTATGACAAGTTCCACCTGAGCCTGGCCGGCGCAGGGTTGGCCGCGACCTTGTACATTCAGCTCGCCAGTATGGTGGGCTGCCCGTTGGGCGGCTACCTGGCCGATATTTTCCGCAAGCGCACCCCCGGCGGGCGCATTGCGATCCAAGGTTTCGGAGTCCTGCTCGGCGCGCCCTTCGTGCTGCTGTGCGGCGAGACGGAGACGTTCGGCTGGCTCATCGTGTCGCTGATCGCATGGGGGCTGTTTAAGGGCTTTTACGACGCCAACATCTTCGCCTCGGTGTACGACGTGATACGCCCCGAAGCGCGCGGAACCGCTGCCGGGTTCATGAACTCGATCGGGTGGATCGGCGGCGGCCTCGCGCCGGTGGCCATCGGGTATATCGCGCAAGGCTCGAGCTTGAGCTACGCCATTTCGATCACCGCGGTGGTCTACGTGATCGCAGCCGCGCTGCTGTTCTGCAGCGTCTTCTTCACGGTAAAAAGAGACGCCGCGCGCATGGAAGCGCAGTTGGCCGCGGAAGCGCAGGCCTGATCAGTAGATCGGGATTCGCGCCGGCTCCAAGCCGTCGCCACTTACCACTACGACGTACTTCGGCGGTTTTTCGAGTACCACGTCTCTGAAAACGGCGATGCCCTTCTCGGCGCGCGCTTCGAGATCGGCCGGGAGCTTGCCCGAACCGCCCGTGACGTGCATGCGCAGGCGCGTCGAGGCTGAGCGCATCCTCACGCCGCCGGAGTGGATGGTCGCGTAAAGATTTAAGCGCAGTGGCAGCCAGCTTCCGTCCGAGTTCAGCTTGACGCGCTCCGGCGGGCTGGCCTTCAGCACGATAGTGCCTCGCACAGTCTCCACTTGTGTCCCGGCGCCGCTGATGCCTTGGGCGGAGGCCAGAATCTGCACACGGCCCGGGGTGAGGCCGGATGTCAGCGTGGTGTTAGCGACGCCCTCGCTGGCGTTCACCGTGCAGACGCGTGCTCCGCATCCGAGCACGCCTTCTCCCAGCGCTTCTATTCGGACGGGAACGTTCGAATCGTACGCGCGGCGCTTTTGAGCGTCGAGCACGGTGATGGTGACGGCCGACGTGCTGGTCCCATCCGCGATCAGCTTGTCGAACTGCGATTCGACAGCGAGCGCGGCGGCGGTTCCGTACACAGGCTTCGGCTCAGGCGCGGATTCGGTGAGGCTGACCTGAATGGTGAGGGCTCGCGGCGAGTGTGAACCCTGGTCCCAATAGGCGGTGTCGCGGTCAGGATCCTTCGCGGCGCCGCGCGCGTCGTATTCGTAACGCCAGCCGGCTTCCGGCTTGATCCACAAGATTCCGGCTTTGGCGTCGTGATACCAACCGCGGCTGGCCCACGAATAGAGCAACTGCTCCTTGCTTGCGACTTTGGGCAGCTTCGCGCTGCCAAGGACCACGCGTGCCGGCGTGAGCCCTGTGTGCAAGCTAACCAGATAGCCCCGGCGCGTGGGCATCGTCTTGTAGGAGCCCTGCCGCGCACCGATGGAGAGCGTGACGGACCGGGCCTGCTCGACAGCGCGGACCTCTGTAGTGGCGAACCCGCCTTTCTCGTACGCGTACGTGGTGCCGTCGTCCTCGTAGATGGTACAGTGCGACGTGCTCGCCGGATAGACATCCAGCCGGATCACTTCGAGCGGTTCCTCGTCCGAGTGGGACATCACCGGGCCCATGGGAATGATGGCGCCGCCTTTCACCCACAGCGGACCGCCGGCGCTTTCCGGCCATGCGCTTGTATGCCACTGGCCCTGGCTCTTGATGGCGCGGCCGGTCCAATAGTCGTACCATGTGCCGCGCGGCAGATAGACCGGCGCTTTGCCCGGCGTCACAGATTCGCGGCTATTGGTCACACCTTCCGAACCGCTGGTGAGTGAAGTGGTTGCCGATGCCACCAGCAGGGAGTCTCCCAGCATGAACTGCGTCGCCAGCAGGTGCGTGTTTTCGTCGTCCTGGAATTCGAGCGCCATAGGGCGCATCAAGGGCAGCGCGTTCGCGTTGGCCTGGTGCAGGGAAGAGTACAGGTACGGCAGCAAGCGGTAGCGCAGCTTCACATAGAAGCGGTTCATCTCGAGCAGGTCATCGGAGTAGAGCCACGGTTCCTTGTAATAGGCCCAGGCTTCCAGGTAGGAGAACGGCGCCAGATAGCCGAGGTGGATGCCGTCGGGGGACTCGTTGCGGTCGCGCGTGCTGACCAGGCCGTGGCCGGAAAAACTGGCGCTCAGCGCGCCGACGCCGAGCGGGAAGTCCGCTTCCCAGGTGAACGGCCAGCGGTGCGAGGCAATCGACGAGTCGTAGCCGTTGAACATGAGCATGGCGCGCTCGCCGGTGACCCGCGTATACTCCTGCATAGCCGTCTCGCTGTAAAGCGAGTTGGTCAGGTTGTTCATCTCCGCGGCGCTGAAGACGCCGTCGCCGCCGAGGGCCTTGTTCATCTCCGGCGGGAGCCACTCCTGACTGCTGATCATGCGCGGATAGGGATCGTCCTGCTTGAAGAACTTGATACCTTTCTTGATGGCTGCCTGGATCCTGGGGCTGTACCACTGCTTGCGTACTTCCGGATCCGTGTAGCCGGTTTTGGGCGCGGCGCCGGACTCCCACAGGCCCATTTTGATGCCCATGCCGGCCAATGTCCGGATCATGGCGTCGGGATCGGGGAAGCGCTTCGGGCTCCAGTTCCATTTCATGTTGTAGGGGACGTCTTCCCAGCCCGGCTCCAACCCGATCCAGTCGATGGGAATGTCCTCCCGGCGGAACCCCTGGGCGGTTTTGATGACCTCGGGCTGCTCCTCCATGTAGCGCGCCTCGTACCCGATTCCCAAGGCCCAGCGGGGCGGGAGCATCGGTTTGCCAGTCAGGTCCGTGTAGCGCTTGAGAATCTGCTTGAGAGCCGGACCGTGGATCAAGTAATAGTCCAACTGGCCCCCGTCGCTGGAGATGCGATAGCTGTCCCCGCCGGTGAAATCGAAGACGTGCTTCCAGGTGTTGTTGGAGTAGAAGCCGTATCCCGCGGTGCTCATGAAGAACGGCACGGTGGCCTCATTCGACCGGAAGCTGCGGAACCACTGAAGCTTGCGTCCCCGGACGTCCAGCGCCATGCGCTGGAAGCCGAGGCCGTAAAAGTGCTCATCCGGGCGCGTCCGTACCTGGAGCGTGTTGGGCGTGCCGTGGCTCAGTTTGGTCTGTTCGAGGATCGTCTTTCCGGCGCGATCGAGCAGTGTGAAGCGGAACGGATTCGACTCGACCTTGACGAGCAAGGCTCCCGTGTCGATGAGCACCATGCCGCCTGTGCTGCTGGTCTTCATCTGCACGGGCGGGAAGTTGTCGCGTACAAAACCCCAGCGAACGGTGAGCGGTTCGGGAAACTGGCCGTCCGGCGAGACGCGCACGCGGATCATCTCCGGAGTCACCGCTTGTAGTCTAACTTGGGCGCCATCGCGGCATCCGAAGCTCACGAAACCGTTTCGGGTGGATAAGACCTTGCAGTCTTCAAGTTGCGCGCCGGCACGCGGCAGGACGGACAAAAGCAGGAACAGAATGGCGAACATCGAACACCTCGTGCAGTGCGGCCTCTGGGCCGGCGCTCACATTTCGCGGCGGTTTTCGAGCGACTTGGACATGGTCACCTCGTCGGCGAACTCGATGTCGCTGCCGACCGGGATGCCCATGGCGATACGCGAAACCTTCACCCCCAGCGGTTTGAGCAAGCGCGCCAGGTAGGCGGCCGTGGCTTCGCCTTCCACCGTGGGATTGGTGGCCAGGATGATCTCCCGCACCTGAGCGCCCTCCAGCCGGGAAATGAGATTCTTGATCTTGAGCTGTTCTGGACCGATGCCTTTCAACGGGCTGATGGCGCCGTGCAGCACATGGTAAAGGCCTTCAAACGTCCGCGTGGTTTCGATGGGCAGGATGTTGTGCGGCTCTTCGACCACGCAGATCTGGCTCGCGTCGCGGTGCGGGTCGCGGCAGTACGGGCACAACTCGCCGTCGCTGACGTTATTGCAAATCCGGCAGATGCCCAGCTTATCCTTGACGTCGAGAATGGCCTGCGCCAGCCGCTCGCAGTCCCCACGCTCGGCGCGCAGCACGTGGAAGGCGATTCGCTGCGCGGACTTTTGTCCGATGCCGGGCAGGCGCTTGAACTCCTGGATCAACCGGGAGAGTGGTTCGGCGAAATCGCTCATGGTTAGAACAGGCCCGGGGGAAGGCCCATGCCGCCCAGCATGCCGCTCATCTTCTGCTGAGATTCGGCTTCAACCTTTTTCGAAGCCTCATTGAACGCGGCCATCACCATGTCCTGCAGCATCTCGACGTCGCTGGCGGCCTCTGGATCAATGGTGACGCCCAGCACGTTGCGGTGGCCATCCATCTTCACGGTGACCATGCCGCCGCCGGCGGAGGCTTCCACGCGGATCTGAGCGATTTCCTGTTGCAGGCGCTCCTGCATCTGCTGCGCCTGCTTCATCATGGCTTGCATGTTGCCGGGCATTTTCATATGACCTTTCTCCATCTATGATGTTCGGCCGGGGCGGCGTCGCGCCCTAAGTATCCCTCAAGTCGCGCACGGTGCGCACGTGGCTGCCGGGGAACACCTCCTGGAAGCGCTTCACGGCCGGGTGTTCGAGCGTCCGTTGCGTGGTTTCGTCCGTAGGTTTGGCCATGGACGCGGTGGCGGGTGCCTCGTCGGTGAGCGTGACTTTCACGTGGGGAGGCCGCTCGAACAGGCGCTCCAGAGCCTTCTGCACGTCGTTGCCGCGCATGGGCAGGGCGAATTCCCTGGGTGTCGTGATGGCGATCAGATTACCTTGCTCGCTTACCTCGGACACCTCGATGGCGTCGGCGGTGAACTGCGCGCCCATGCCGATCAGGGCTTGGTACAGCCTCTCTTTCAGCGAGCCGTCGGAGGCGCGGGATTGAGCCGGCGCCGGCGTGGACTGTGCTGGAGTTGCGACCGGAGCGGATCGCGCGGGTGGTGCGACTGGAGCGGACCTTGGCGCGGCAGATGGCGACGGGGCCGCGGGGGCTGCCGGTGCCGCCGGCGCGGGGCCTAGCCCGGCCAGCGCGTCTTCTATCGAAACCAGCCGTCCCGCATGGACCATCCGCAACAGGCCCAACTCGAGATGCAGGCGCGGCTGCAACGAATACTGCAAGTCGCGGAACAGGTCGAGCGAAAGCTGCAGATAGCGTGTGAGGTCTTCCTCGGAGAAACCGCCGGCGATCGAGACCAGCCTCTCACGCTCGGCCGGAGACGCCGCGATGAGCCGCGTTTCCGCGCCCGCCACTTTCGCCACCAGCAGATTCCGCAAGTAGCGCGAAAGCTCCCGCGAGAAATGCTGTAGGTTCAATCCGTTGCGGTCCAGTTCGGCGACGATATCGAGCATGCGCCGCGAATCCGAAGCCACGAGCGCCTGCGTCACCTGTTCGAGCAGATCGACAGAGAATCGGCCCAACAGGGCGCGCACTTCCGCCGCATTGAGTTTGTTGCCACAGCAGGCGATGGCCTGGTCGAGCGCCGAGAGGGAATCGCGCACGCTGCCGTCGCCGGCCTGGGCCAGAATGGCAAGGACGTCCGCGTCGGCCTCCACGCCTTCCTGCTCGCAGATCCACTTCATGCGCGCCACCAGGTCCTCAAAATCCACGCTGCGGAAGCTGAAGTGCTGGCACCGGCTGGCGATGGTAGCCGGAATCTTGTGCGATTCGGTGGTGCAGAGGATGAACACGGCCCATTCGGGCGGCTCTTCCAGGGTTTTCAAAAGCGCGTTGAAGGCTTCGTTGGTGATCTGGTGCGCTTCGTCGATGATGAAGACTTTGTAGCGGTCGCGCGCCGGCCGGTAGCGCACGTTTTCCCGCAACTCGCGCATCTCGTTGATGCCGCGATTGGACGCCGCGTCGATTTCGATCACGTCCACGGCGCCGCCTTCGGCGATCTCTCTGCAACTCGCACACACCCCGCAGGGCGTGGTGGTAGGGCCCTGGACACAGTTGAGGCAGCGGGCGACGATGCGCGCCACCGTGGTCTTGCCGGTTCCGCGCTGTCCGGAAAAAATGTAGCCGTGCGCGATGCGGCCCTGCGCGATGGCGTTCTCCAGCGTGGCCCGGACATGCTCCTGGCTGACGAGTTCGGAGAACGCTTGTGGACGGTACTTGCGGGCGATGACCTGGTACATGAAGGGGCGCTATGCCAGGCTCCGGACTACCCGCGGCACACGGGACGATTCCGCTACCGTTGCTTCCTTCCGGACCTGGCGGGGTTCGCGGCCGCACGTTGCACAGGGCCCGGAGCCTGACAATTATCTATGCTAGCACGGACGCGCAAAAATCATTTCGCCGGCAGAATGTCGAAGGTCGTAGTGCCATACTGGCGCACTTTCCCATAGATGGCTTCCCATTCTTTGTGGGCCGGGTTAGGAGCGTACGCCTTGAGTGCCACTTCGTCCTTGAACTCCATGCAGACGCCGTGCTGGCGCACCACGCGGTTGAATTCGCCGGTGATCTTCGTCATGTCGGGTTTGAGCTGCTTGCGCGTCTCCGGCGCCGGCATGAACACGCTCATGGGCCGGCTTACTTTGCCGTACCAAACGCTCAGAAGCCCGGGAATCTTCCCCGGCAAGGCATCGGTGGCCTTGTAGAAGGCTTGCCAGTCCGCATCCGTGGCGCCCTCGACGGCGGTGAAGTAGAAGCAGTGCATCAGTTTTCCGTCCGCGGCGGCGGAAACGCCTACCGCGCACACCAGCACTGCGATGCAAATCAGAAGCCGATTCAGTTTTCGCATGGACCCTCCAGTTGAACTTGTGTACGATTCTAGCAAAATCGGCGGCTCATCCAAGAAGGTCCTTGAGAGCGCCTTCGAGGTTCGGATGCCGAAATTCGAATCCTGCCTTCGTGGCGGCGTCCGGCATCACGCGCTGGCTCGACAAGGCAACTGCCGCGCCCTCGCCGAAAAGCAGCCGCAGCGCGGACTCCGACACTGTCAGCTCCGCTGGGCGGTGGAGAACGCGCGCCAACGTTTGCGTGAACTCCGCATTGGAGACGGGATTCGGCGACACGGCGTTGATGGGGCCCGCGATCCCCGGTTTTTCGATGGCGAAGAGCATCAGGTCGATCAGATCCTCTACGTGAATCCAGCTCATCCACTGCATGCCAAAGCCCATCGTGCCGCCCAGGAAGATGCGGAAGAACGGGAGCATTTGCGCCAGGGCGCCGCCTTCCGGACCGAGCACCATGCCCAGGCGCAGTTTAACCACGCGAACGCCCAGGGCTTCGGCGGCGCCGGCCTCCTTCTCCCATGCCCGGCATACGTCGGTCAGGAAGCCCTGGCCCGGTTCGGAGCGCTCGGTAAGCACTTCCTCGCCGCGAGAGCCGTAAATGCCCACGGCCGAAGCGGAGACGAGCACCTTGGGGCGCTGCTCCATCCGCGAGAGCGCATTCACCAGCCGGCGCGTGCCTTCGATGCGCGTCTCCAGGATGCGCTTCTTATTCGCCGGCGTCCAGCGCTGTCCCACGGGTTCGCCAACCAGGTGAATGACGGCGTCGGCTCCTTCGAGGCTTTCCTCCGGTGGGTCGCTTGTGGTGGCGTGCCAGATCGAGAACCGTGCAGCGGATGGCATGCCTTTGCCGAGCGCGCGGCCCAGGCAATGCACCTGGTGGCCCGCTGCGAGCAGGTGGTTCACGGCACGCCTGCCCACGAAGCCTGTGGCTCCTGTGATCGTAATGTTCACTTGTGACTGCTTATTTTATACGAACTTCACTAGGACGCAAGCCGGTTCATCGCCTCGACGTAAGAGTTAACGCCGGTTTTACGCTTCATCCCTTCCAGCGACATGTAACGGACCGTGCCGAAGACGTCGCGTTCCTGCCAGGGACGATCGTGCAGCCCGAAACACCACAAAATGTTGGTGTATGTGTTGGGATCGCGGCCGTCGAGCGCGTAGCGGTCGTGCAGATAGACCATCGTTTCGAGGGCCTCTTCGTGTGTCCGCGACCATTCGATGACCTTCTTGCCCCAGTACATTCGATAGTAGCCGTGGATCACACCGCGTACTAGTAGTTCCTTCTGGCAGGCGTTCCACAGCGCGTCATGGGTGGAGGCGCGCTCGAACTGCTCGCGCGTATAGACGTACGCGCGTGTGTCGGTGGAATGTCTCGCGAGAGTTTTGCGGGCCCACTCCGGCAGATCGTCGAGCGTTGGGGGCCAGCGCATGTGCCGGGCGAAGTTGAAGGCGAGTTCGCGGCGCACGATCAACTCTTCGAGGAATTCCTCGGCCACCAGTTTGTGGCGTTCGGCATAGTCGCGCGCTGCAAGCGCCGCTTCGAGCGAGGATATGTAGCCGAAGTGCAGGTATGGACTCAGGCCGCTGGTGGCTTTGGCCGAAGGCTCGTTGCGCAGGAGCGCGTAGCGGCGCAGGTTGTGTTCCAGGAAATGACGGAGCCGCTTTTCCGCCGCCGCGCGGCCGCCGCGAATGTCCAGCGACGGGGGCACGGAATGGTCGATGTCGCAGCTTGCCACGAGCGCCGGGATCTCCTCCGCGCGCACCTCGGTGCGCCAGGCCGGCAACGGTTCCTTGAAGCGGCGCTCGACGCGCACCTGCCCTGCCGGGATCATGTACCGTGCAAGCTGGCGCTTGATCTTGGGGCGAATGGTGTAAGCCGCGTACTCGCGCTTGTCGAAGCAGTTCATGGGAATTACGCAACTGGAGTCCACGGCGTGGTACGGGATGTCGAACGTCGCCGGCAGCGCGGCATTGTGCCCGGCGGCGAGGAAGGTGGGGAAATCGTCGGTTACGATAGCGGCGGCGTGTGAGGCGAGATCACGGGGAATGTCGTCAGGGTTCGACTCGCGCCGGCGCAGGTAGAAACAGTAACCGATGCCCACGGCCCGCATACGCCGGGCGGTTTCCGCCACTCCTTCGAGGATGAAAGTGTGAAAGCGGTCGCTCGCGTACGGGTAGCGGTACGTGAGCATCTCATAGCAGACCAGCGGCAGTTCGAGATGATTGGCCAGGTGCGCGGCGGCGGCGAGCGCGTGGTTCGACTCGACGCGCCGGTTCGCCTGCAACCAGTAAAGGACGTAGCGCGCGCCTTTGCGCGGCGGCGCGGCGTTCAACACACGGACGCGAGCTTCCATGCCGTTACAATGAAAGCATACGTCATGCGGTCATTGAATCGCGCCAAGCTGCTCTGGGGCTATCTCCGGCGCCGGCCGGTGCTGGAGGCGCTGCCAGTCGAATATATCGTCGAGACCACCGCCAAGTGCAACCTGTACTGCCCGATGTGCCCCCGGGAATCGCTGCCTCAACCGAAGGAGGACATGCCCGAGCACATCTTCGAGCGCCTGGTGCGGGAGAGTGCCGCGACGGCCGAGCACATGATGCTGATAGGGTTGGGCGAACCGTTTCTCGATCCGAAAATCTTCGACCGTATCGACTACTGCCATCGTTACGGCATCGCGACGCTGCTGTCCACGAACGGTACGCTGCTGACCTTGGACGTGGCGGAGCGCATTCTCGCCTCCCCGCTCGAACACATCACTCTCAGTTTCGATGGGTCCACCAAAGAGAGCTTCGAGTTCTACCGCAAGGGTGCGAACTTTGAGAAAGTGCGCGAGAACTTCGTGCGACTGGCGCACATGAAGCACGAACGCGGCGCCAAGCTGCAGATTGTGGTCCAGATGGTTCGCATGGAACGCAACGCGGGCGAAGTCGAAGACTTCCTGCGGTTTTGGCGCGCCGTGCCCGGTGTCGATTCCGTGCGTGTGAAAGAGGACGAGACCAACCTGCTGCGCCCCGAGGCCGCGCGGCCGGCTTCGGCCGCCAACCGGCCGTGCCACTATCTCTGGCGCGGGCCCATGTACGTGAAGCACAACGGCGACGTCTACGCCTGCTGCCAAAGCTACATGCTGGGCGGCAAGCCAGTGGGCCGCATCGGCGAGCAGAGTCTGGACGCCATCTGGAACGCGAAGGAGATGCAGCGCATGAGGCGCTTGCACGCCGCCGGGCGGGCCGGAGAGATCGACATCTGCTCACGCTGCTGCATCGCCATCCCGCATCCCCTGTTGGTGGTGGGTAGCCTGACGGTCCACGGGCGCTGGGTGCGCCGGGCGCTGCCCCTGGTTGAGCGGATGGCAGGCCGCCTCTTCACGCCCGCGCGGGCGGACGGCGCCCCGAAGGATCTGGTTCAGATCGAGCGATGATCCGCCGGCTGTTGCATACTGGCCAGTAATGGCCGGTGTTCTTTACGTCGTTGCGACTCCCATCGGAAACCTCGAGGACATCACCTATCGCGCCGTGCGCGTGCTGGGCGAGGTGAGCCTGATCGCGTGTGAGGACACGCGCCAGACACGCAAGCTGCTGGACCACTACGGCATTCGCACCCCCTTGGTGAGCTACCACGAGCACAACGAGCAGACTCGTGCGGCGGAACTGGCCGAACGGTTACTCGGCGGTGCAAGCGTCGCGCTGGTCTCGGACGCCGGCACGCCGCTGTTATCCGATCCGGGTTATCGCATTGTGACGGCGGCCATCGCCGCCGGGGTGCGCGTGGAACCTATTCCGGGCGCATCGGCGCTGTTGAGCGCGCTCGCTGCCGCCGGCCTGCCCACCGATGCGTTCCACTTCGCGGGCTTCCTGCCCTCGAAGACGGCGGCACGGCGAAAGACGCTCGAATCTCTCAAGACGGCACAAGTGACGCTGGTGTTCTATGAAGCGCCGCACCGGATCCTGGAATCGCTGGACGACGTTGCCGCGATCATGGGGGAACGGGCTGTTGTGGTGGCACGCGAAGTGACCAAGCTGCACGAGGAGTTCCTGCGCGGTACCGCGCGCGAGATTCGCACCGCGCTTGAATCGCGCAGCGCGGTAAAGGGAGAGATTACCCTGCTCATCGGTCGCGGCGAGGCACAGCCCGCGGAGGAGGGCGACCCCGTCGAGCAGGTGGCTCGCCTGGTGGCGGGCGGCATGCCACGCATGGAGGCCATCAAAGCCGTGGCGCGAGAGCGTGGATTGGGCAAGCGCGAAGTTTACCGGCTGGTGGAAGGCGAAGGATGCTCCCGATAGAAAACGCCGTTGGGGATCGCCCCTTTCCTATAATGGAAGCATGAGATCCAATCTGGTTCGCATCGTGTCCTTATTCCTCCTGCCGCTTTGCCTGGTGCTGGCGCAGGATCCCCAGACTGCCAGTCCCAAGGAGCGGGTCAAGCAGGCCAGGGATCTCGGCAAGCAGGGTTCCCAGGCCATTCCCGAACTGCGGAAGATGCTCGCCGATCGGGTGACCGACGTGCGCATCGAAGCCGTCAAGTCCATCGTCGAGATCGGCACGCAATACAGTCTCGACCCCCTGATTCAGGCCACCAAAGACAACGACCCGGAAGTTCAGATTCGCGCCACCGACGGTCTCGTGAATTTCTACCTGCCCGGCTATGTGCAGACCGGATTGACGGCCTCACTGAAACGATTCGGTTCTTCGATCAAGTCGCGTTTTACGGACACCAATGACGCCGTGATCGACCCCTACATTCAGGTAAGGCCCGAAGTGATCGCTGCGTTGGGCAAGCTGGCGAGCGGCGGTTCCAGCATGGACGCGCGGGCCAACGCGGCGCGGGCGATCGGCGTCCTGAGGGGGAAAGCGGCGATCCCCGATCTGGCTCAAGCGCTGCGCTCCAAAGACACCACGCTGATGTACGAGTGCCTCATCGCTATGCAGAAGATCCGCGACAAGAGCGCCTCTGATCACATCACCTTCCTGCTGCGGGATCCCGACGACCGCGTCCAAATCGCCGCTCTAGAGACCACCGGCATCTTACAGAACCGGAGCGCGCTTTCGGATCTTCGCTCGGCGCTTGATCGCGCCCGCAACAAGAAAGTGGCCAGGGCTGCGCTCACAGCCATTGCCATGATGCCCGAGGAGCAGAACCGGAAGATCTTCGCGTCCTACATCCAGGATAGAGACGACGGGTTGCGCGCAGCCGCCGCCGAAGGCTATGGCCGTTTGCGGAATGCGGGCGATTTGCCGATCATCGAGAAGGCCTTTAACGAGGAGCGGAAACAGAGTCCGCGCCTGTCGCAGGCTTTCGCGCTGGTACTGCTCGGCAGGACTGAGATGACCGAGTTCAGCCCGCTGCAGTATCTGGCGAACACGCTGAACTCAAGTGCCCGGCAAGGGGAAGCCAAGGCATTCCTGATCGAACTCTCGCGCGACGTGCGCATCCGTGCCACCCTCGAATCCTTCCTGCCGAAGGGAACAAGCGAGGAGAAGATTCAGCTAGCGCGAATCCTCTCGATCAGCGGAGACGCGAAGACACTAAGCGCGCTGGATACTCTTAGCAGAGATGCGGATGCCAACGTGGCGCAGGAGGCGCTGCGTGCAGTGCGCGCCTTGAAGGCGCGCCTGCAGTAACTACTTCGATTTGCGCTGTTTCTGCTGGCCGACGCGGATCTTGAAGTGCAACTGCTTGGCTTCCTGATACGCCTTGTGGTCGTGACGCGCGACCACGTCGGCCAGGTAAGCCTCGACGTCGGCCTCTTTCGGCACAACGGCCATCAGGGTGAAGCTCTCATTGCAAACGGGGCAGAAAGGCCGGAAGCGCTTGACGTTCGGAATTCCCATAACTCTTAGATTTTAGCACGGACGCGCCTGTAGCCCGCAACGCGCCTGGCGGGCGGGAACCACTCCACCTCTCCCGGTGTCCATATCAGCGGGAAAGGAGGCAAAGCCAATGTTCGAGGGTGCAATGACGTGGGAAACAAGAAGGGCGGCGAGAGCTTGGAGCTCGATGGCAGGTATGTTGATCCAGGCGTCCTTGGTCAGTTTAGCGATCCTGATTCCGATGGTTCGCCCCGACGCCTTGCCTGATGCGCACTGGCAGCCATCCTCGTTCATGCTTCTGGTCCCTGTAGGGCACCCGCCGGGACCGGCGCCAGCAACGAAGCCTTCCGGCCGCGCAACGCGCCCGGCGGTGAATCTCGACCCGTCGAAGCTGGTTGCGCCGTCCGCGGTACCAGATCGTGTGACGCACATTGTCGACGAAGCGGGTGGTCCTCCCTCTTTGTGGGAGGGTGGCGGCGGTGAGAACACTGGTAGGGGCGGTGATGGGCCGTGGGTGGCCGGCGGCCTTTCCGAAGGCAGCCGGAGCGTGATTCCGCCTCCACCGGTGGTGCGCCCCGAACCGGTGAAGCGCGAAGTCGCCGCGGCTGCGCCGGTACAGCGCATCACCTTGGGAGGCGTGGTTCTAGAAGGCAAGCTGGTACACAAGGTGATCCCCGACTACCCGCCCCTGGCGAAGGCCGCGCGTATTTCCGGCGCGGTGCGTCTGATAGGCATCGTCGGCACCGACGGCGTCATCCGTAAGCTGGACGTTGTGAGCGGCCACCCGCTGCTGGTCGAGGCAGCTTTGCGCGCCGTCCGCAAGTGGGTCTATCGCCCCACCATGCTGAACGGATCTCCGGTCGAAGTAGTTGCGCCGATCGACGTCACGTTTGTCCTGACGCACTGAATCCGGCTTGAGTTCTTCTCACCCGGGGACCGTGTGTACTAGGATGGTTTGGATGATGAAGCAAGACGCCCCGGCGGGGGCGGTAGTTTTGGTTGTCGACGACGATGACGGCGTGCGCCAGGTGCTTCGCTTGATGCTCGAAAGCGGCGGATATCGCGTCCTGGAAGCGGCGGACGGCCGCAAGGCCCTGGAGCAAGTGCGCAGTGAAAACATCGACGTCGTCATGACGGACTTGGTAATGCCGGAGCAGGAAGGCTTCGAGACCATTCAAGCGATCCGGCGCGAACGGCCCTCGCTCAAGGTGATTGCCATGTCCGGCGCTTTCGGCGGCGAGTTCCTCCATATAGCTAAGCTGCTCGGCGCCCTTAGTACGCTGCAGAAACCGCTGAAGGTGGAACAAGTCCTTGCCGCGGTGGCCGACGCGTTGGCCTCCTGACGCGTCCCCGCGGTTCCGCGCCCCGTACCTATTCTTCCGCCAAGCTATGATGGTCAGTATGCGGACCTTTTTAGTGGCAGCGTTGTTCTGCACTACTCTATTGCAGCCGCTCGGCGCGGCTTGGAAAGCGGGTTTGGCGAAGGTTAACATCACCCCCCGCGAGACCATTTTCATGGCTGGCTATGGGAGCCGCACGCATCCATCCGAAGGCGTACTGGCGGACATTTATGTGAAGGCGCTGGCGCTTGAAGATGAGTCCGGCACTCGTGCCGTGCTGGTTACCAGCGAACTGCTGGGCTTCCCCAAGAATGTGGGCGACGCCATCGCTTCGCGCGCGGCCGCGAAATACTCGCTCACCCGCGATCGCATTGCGCTGACCTCCTCGCACACGCACAGCGCCCCGGTGGTCGGCCGCATGCTATGGCCGGCGTATGACGTTACCGCCGAACAGACCGTGGTCATCGATCGTTTCACCGCCCGGCTCATCGACCAGACCGTGGACGTCATCGGTGCCGCGCTGAAGAATCTTTCCCCCGCCACGCTGAGCTTCTCGCAGGATACGGCCGGCTTCGCCGTCAATCGCCGGCATGCCGCCCATCGCTCGTGGCCGGGGCCGGTCGATCAGGATGTTCCCGTCCTGGCCGTGCGTACGCCCGACGGAAAGCTGCGCGCCGCGGTGTTCGGTTACGCCTGCCATGCCACCACGCTTGACATCTATCAGATCAGCGGCGATTGGCCGGGTTTCGCCCAAACAGAACTCGAAAAGGAACATCCCGGTGCGGAGTTCCTGTTTGTGGCAGGGGCCGGCGCGGACGCGAACCCCTTGCCACGGCGCAAGGTGGAACTTGCGCGGACTTACGGCCGCGTGATGGCCATCGCCGTCGGCAATGCACTGGCTGCCAAGGCCCGGCCCGTTTCGGGACCGCTGCGCACGGCCTTCGAACACGTCAATCTGCCGTTCCAGACGACACCGACTCGCGCCGAGCTTCAGGCCCGCCTTTCCGATCCTTCGGTTTACACGGTCCGTCAATCCAAGCTGTTACTTGCGGAAATGGACCGCGATGGTAAGCTGCCGGATCAGTATCCCTACCCGCTTCAGGTCTGGCGGTTCGGCAAGGACCTCAATCTGATCGTGATGGGCGGTGAAGTGGTCGTCGATTACGCCCTGCGCTTCAAGGCGCAATATGGCTGGGATACGACCTGGGTGGCCGGCTACTCCAACGACGTCTTCGCCTACATTCCGTCCCTGCGCGTGTTGAAGGAGGGCGGTTATGAAGGCGGCGGCGCCATGGTGGCTTACGGCCAGCCCGCTGCGTTCCGGCCGGCAGTGGAAGAAATCGTAGCGGAAACGGTAGACAACCTGATGCGCGCCGCCGACCCGGCGAAGTAACCGCCGGCAACGTCAGCGGGAGCTGCCGCATCCAGAATAGTATGGGTAACACTCCGGGACTGGTCCAACTGGGGGCGGTGCCTCCGAAGCCGAAGCCGTTTCCGCCGGACGGCACTCTGGTCTCAGCCGACCTCGCCATCACGGGCATGACTTGCGCCGGGTGCGCGCATAACGTCGAGCGCGCCCTGCGCGGTGTGCCAGGTGTGGCCGAGGCCCATGTGAACCTGGCCACGCGCCGGGCGAGTGTCCGCTACAGTGCTTCCGCAACGGATACGGCGCGTATGGCCGAAGCGGTGCGCGCCGCGGGTTACGGCGTGGCCATGCCGAAGGACGCCGCCGCGCTCGAGCGCGCCGAAGCGCGCACGCTCGCACGGAAGTTCGTCCTCGCGGCGATCCTGAGCGCGCCTGTCCTCGTGATCGCGATGTCGCACGGGCTGATCCATTTTCAAGGCGCGCACTGGGCCCAGTTCATTCTCACCGTGCCGGTGCTTTTCTACTGCGGTTCCGGCTTCTTCACGAGCGCCTGGAAAGGGCTTCTGCGCCACACGGCGGACATGAACACGCTGGTGGCCACCGGTACGGGCGCGGCATTCCTTTACTCGGCTGTGGCGACCATCCTGGGCGGCTCGCTACCGGTGTACTTCGAATCCGCGGCGGTCATCATCACGTTGGTGCTCATGGGCCGGATGCTTGAAGCGCGCGCCCGCCGCCGCGCCTCAGACGCCATCCGAAAGCTCTCGGATCTCGCCCCGAGGGCGGCGAACGTGATCCGGGAGGGCAGGGAAGCGAGCATCCCTATCGAGCAGGTTCGGCGCGGCGACGTGGTAGTGATCCGGCCCGGCGAGCGCATCCCGGTGGACGGTGCGGTTCTCGAAGGCGCCTCCACGGTGGATGAGTCTGCGCTCACCGGCGAGAGCGCACCGGTCGAAAAGACCGCGGGCGCGGCGGTCTATGCCGCTACTATCAACGGAACGGGTGCGTTCCGTTTCGAGGCGCGCAAGGTGGGCATCGACACGGTGCTTGCTCAGATCGTTGCCATGGTCGAAAGGGCGCAGGGGTCGAAGGCTCCCATCGCGCGGCTGGCCGATGTGGTGGCCGCGTGGTTCACGCCCGCCGTCATCCTGGTGGCCCTGGCGACGTTGGTTGTCTGGTGGCTGGTTGGAACGGGCGAGCAGGCCCTGCTGCACTTCGTGAGCGTGCTCATTATCGCCTGTCCATGCGCCCTGGGACTGGCGACTCCCACCGCCATCGTGGTTGCCACCGGGCGCGCGGCGCAGTTGGGCATGCTGTTCAAGAGCGGCGCCGCGCTGGAATCGGCAGGCCGGGTCACCACCGTCGTACTCGATAAGACCGGTACGCTAACCTCCGGCACGCCGGGCGTTGTCGATATTCAGCCCGAAAAAGGATATTCCGCCGAGGAGGTGCTTCGCCTGGCCGCCGCCGTCGAGCGCTTCAGCGAGCACCCTTACGGCAAGGCCATCGTGGCCCACGCCGCATCTTTGAGCGTACCGGAAGCTTCCGGATTCGAAGTCATGATCGGCAAGGGTGTGCGCGCCCGCGTCGATGGGCGCCTGGTGGAGGTCAGATCGGCGAGCGGCGATCCCACGCTTGCGGTGTTGCTCGACGGTGCGGTCATCGGCCGTATCCGCGTGGAGGATACCGTGCGGGCCGAAGCGCGCCCGGCTGTCGCGGAACTTCGGGCCGGCGGGCTGGATGTTGCCATGCTGACCGGCGACAACCCGGTTACCGCCCGGCGCGTGGCCGGCGAGTTAGGAATCGAGCGTGTGCTGGCCGGCGTGCTGCCGAACGAAAAGGCCGCCGAAGTGGCCCGCCTGCAGGCGACCGGCGCCAAGGTCGCCATGGTGGGCGACGGCATCAACGACGCTCCGGCCCTGGCGCAGGCCGACCTGGGCATCGCCATGGGCACCGGCACGGACATCGCCCGGGAAACTTCCGACGTGACCCTGCTCTCCGGAGGCCTGGACCGCGTCGCCTCCGCCTTCCGCCTGGCCCGCGCCGCGTTGCGCATCATCCGGCAGAACCTGTTCTGGGCCTTCTTCTACAATGTAGTGGGCATCCCTGTAGCTGCCGGCGCGCTCTATCCCTGGACCGGCCTGGAGCTTTCGCCCATGCTTGCCAGCGCCGCCATGGCTCTCTCAAGCGTGTGCGTGGTCGGCAACTCCCTGCGCCTGCGGTCGTCACACTAGGCGGAAGTTAACCTCTATAAGGGCCCTCACTCGTACCGGCCTACCATTCTTGCTGCCGGGCTTAAAGCGCCATTGCTTCACTGCTTCAATGGCGCTCTCTGTCAAACCGTATTTCGAGCCTCTGATGACCTTTATGTTCCGTGGGACACCCTGGGTGTCCACTTCAATCGAGAGCAGTACGGAACCCTCGAACTTCGCGTCACGCGCCTCCGGTGTCATCTTGGGTTCGACTTTGTGGATGACAGAGGGCGGTTGCACGCCCCCACCGATGCGATAGACCTTCTCGTCGGCGTTACGCGCGGCGCCCAGTGGCAGAAACACAACGAACGCGGCCAGGACGAGTGCCAGCGCCGACGCGCGACCCAATCCTGCGCGGGATGCTCCCCGGTTGAGCAGTGCTTTGACGCGCGATTCCAGTCTCGACGCCGTTATCACGGCCACTGCGGCTGCCGGAGTGGTTCTCAGCGATCGCGCGAGCCGGATCAGGTGCCCGGCGTAATCGGCCGCACACGCGCCGTGGCGCAGGACGGCGTCGTCGGCGGCGTGTTCGCTCTCTTCCCGTATCCTCCAGACGGCCCACCACAATAACGGCTGGAACCACAGGAGACTGGCCGCCGCGTGCGCGAACAATTGCCACCAGCAATCGCCACGCGCGATGTGTGCCGCTTCGTGCTCCAGCACCGTCTGGCGCAACCCGGCGTCCCACCGGCTTGCCTCCGGAGGCAGGAATATCACGGGGCGCGAGAATCCCCAGCAGGCCGGCATGCCCGCCGGATCGCCCTCCAGGACCTCTATGCCGCCGGGGAGGATTTCGATCCGACGTGCCGGCCTGGTCATCCGATACACCTTCAGGTGCGCCGCGGCCAGCCGGACCAGGAGAATCGCCGAAACGCCCAGCCACAGCGTCCATCCGAGATCCGTGCCGGTCGCCGCAGGCGACGGTCCGATACGCGGTCCCGCCGCGATGCGAATCACCAGCGCGTCCGTGGTCAGGCCGGGCGCTGCGAAGTACTGGGGTAAGGCCGCTACCACTGCCAGGAGCAACACCACACACATCGCGGTCACCCACATCGCATGCCGTAACGATGCTGAAACTTTGCGCAACAGCGCCGCGGCCGCGCCGGCCATGGCCAGCACGATGGAGCCTTTCCAGAGAACTGTCCAGAACACCGCCCACCATCCGCCCATCATCACGATTCCCTCGCTTTCCGCACCAACTTCTCCAGCCGGTTCAGTTCTTCGTCCGAAAGTTGCCTGGATGTCTCGTCGAGCAGCGCCGCCATCGCTTCAGCCGGAGATCCGTTGAAGAAGGTCGTGAGCATGCTCCGCAACGCCGAGCGCCGCGCGGCCTGCCGCGAAACCACCGGCGAATACACGTAGCGCGCGCCGTCCTCCTGGTGGCGGATGTGCCCCTTCTCCTCCAGAATCCGCAGCGTCGTGCGGACGGCGGAGTCGCTCGGGGCATCCTGCATTGCCGCGCGCACTTCGGCCGCCGTCGCCTTGCCGGTCCGGTGCAGGACCTCCATGATCTGGTGTTCCCGCCGGCTCAATCCCGTGCTTGGCGTGTGTGCCATACTGTTAAAAATTTAGCACACCTTCGACGGGATGAATGTTAAATTTTTAGCGGATGGCGCTGGGGCTGTTCAGCCGAACTACTCCAGGAAGAAGTACGGCTAACGACTGAGAGGTACCTCGACCGTCCCGGGCTGTCCCAGACGGCGGCGCGGATTCACGACCACCAATACAAGATCGCCGCGATTCCAGGGCAACTCGAACACCTGCACCCAGGCGACCGGGTTGCGGCCCGCGTTGATGTCGGCCTCAAGCTTCTTGAACCGCTCAACATCTCTCATGGCGTCTTCCTCGAACCTCCCGTCGGCGCCCCTGGAGTTGCTGTAGGAGTCGAAGTTGCGCATGAGGCTGTACATTTCTTCGGGCAGCGGCTGAATGGGACTCCACTTCGGGCGGGCGGGTTTGTACTTTTCTCCGGCACCGTCCACCAGGGTCATTTTCATCTTGGCGCCCCTGAACCCGGGGATCAGGTCGGCGGCTGAGCCGGTCCAGCGAAAGAAAACACTGACCTGCATACGGCCGCCCGCCGAACTCGCCTCCGACCGCGTAATCGTGAGTTCGCTGCCGCCCATGGGGATCGTCTCTCCAATGGCAGCGGTCCGGCGTGACGAACCGCAGCCCGCCGTGAAAACGAGCCAGGCCGTCAGACAACCTAGCGGCAAAACGGCTTTCGAAGGGATCGTCATCTTGCCCTCCCAGATCTGAAATCCCCTTCTGCTATCCCGATGATTGTACATCCAGCCGGTTTCACCGGAGCCGTTTTTCGTTAGCGCCTGCTCTGCGCCGTTCGATCCAGCTCCGCCACGGTGAAGTCTGTCACGGCGATCCTGCGCTTATCGATGGAATAGACCACCCACACGCGGCCTTCCCGCTCAATAACGCTCGGATAGGCATAGCGGTGCTCGCCGGCGTCGCAGAGGATGGCCCCGTGGTCGAACTTGGTTCCGTCCCTGCTCACTAGGACGGCCAGCACGTTGCGCTTGCGGGCCACGCACGGGTTGGAGACGAGGATGGTTTCGCCCGTACTCAGCATGCGGGCAGCGGATTTGGACTTGGCATCCGGAATATTGGTTTGGCGCGGACGCAACCAGGTAATCCCATCGTCGGCGCTGATGCTGGCGAACAATCGGAACGAGGCGTGGTCGTCGCGGAAAAAGCACACCAGGGTCTTGTCGCGGCGCTCGTACCAGGAAGGCTCACCCAAGGGACGTTGCGGGGGTGTGCGCCGTACGCTCTTCAACTCCTCCCTCGGGATAAGCACGCGAGGGGCGGGATGGAAAACGTACTCCTCGGCAGGGCCCGCGCAACTGCGCAAGACGCCGGATTCCAGCCTCGCCGTGTAGCCGGCCAGCAGCCATGTTCCGGCGGAGGTTTGCCGGGTACTCTCGTTAGCCACAATGTCGGAATCGATGGTGCGCGGTGCGGTCCAGTGAAGGTCGCTTCCGGCTTCCATCACGTCCAGATACAGCGGTGGATACCACACGAGGCCTGCGTGCAGAGCCTCGGCCTCAGGACGCCGGTTGCGGTTGATGAAAGCGTAGAGGCGGCCGTTCGCGGTAGCCCACCCGCCCGCGGTCAACCGCCATGGTGGTTCCGGACACTCCAGCAGAATCTCCGGCTTCGACCATGCCATTCCATCCGCACTGCGCGACCACAGGATCCGTTGTCCCGGCCTATCCTCACGCTCGATCCCTGAACTCCACATAGCCAGGAAAGCGCCGAAGGCGTAGGTGATGTGCGGGTGGTGCGAGTATTGGTATGCGCCCGGTGCAGGATCGTGGATTACCACCGTACGCGCCGCGATGCGCGGCAAGTCTGGCTTCTCGAGCGCCGCTATCAGCGCCTCGGTGGCGTAAGGGTAACGCTCACTGGGATCTGAGCCGCAAAATCCCGTCCCCATCGTCGCCAGCACAAAGCCTCGCCGGTTCATCGAACTGATTGTAGAACGCGGGACGGAACAATCAATGCAGACTCTTCGGAGCCTGCCCTCTCCTCAACTTGACTCGCGTCCCACGGGCTTAAGCTCGGTCAGGCGCGTACGCAACCTGTACACTGTTCGGCGGGCGTCCCCACCAGCTTCCTTGACCGAGTCATAGATGTCGCGGATCTCACCGGCGACATCTTCGGCCTTACGCCGTATCAGCCGTCTGGTTCTGGCTCCGGACTGCGGTGCCAGCAGTAGCGCTATGCCGGCTCCGGCGGCGCCGGCAATCAGCACCGTAGCTGCAGTACTTACCACTTGCTTTACTCTCATAGCCGGCCCTCCTCGTGCCTGTATTTTAGCGCGCACCTGGCGGTCGCGGCGGTCTCGTTCTTCGCGGAGAGGCAAGGGTAGAGGAAGCTTGTCGTGGGCTTTGCCGCGGGGCGGAAGGCCGGGTCTTTCAGTGCCGCTCCCCACGCTTGGCCATTAACTCTTCTAAGTTGACCAGGTCGGTGGGGTAGTCGCCGGTGTAGCAGGCGTAGCAGTAGTTGCAATCGTGATCGGCGACGGCTTCGCGCAGGCCGCCGAGCGAGAGGTAACCGAGTGTATCGGCCTCCACGAACCGCCGGATCTCTTCCACGGTGTTATTCGCGCCGATCAGTTCTCGCTTGGTCGGCGTGTCCACACCATAGAAGCACGGGGAAACCGTTGGCGGACAGGAAATGCGCAGGTGTACTTCCCGCGCTCCGGCGCTCCGGACCATGCGCACGATCTTTCGCGACGTCGTGCCGCGTACAATCGAATCGTCCACCAATACCACGCGGCGGCCTTCCAGCAGGTGCCGCACCGGGTTCAACTTCAGCTTCACGCCGAAATCCCGGATCGCCTGGGAAGGTTCGATGAATGTCCGGCCCACGTAGTGATTGCGGATGAGAGCCTGGCGATACGGAATGTGGCTCTCGGCCGCGTAGCCGATGGCTGCTGTGACGCCCGAGTCCGGCACGGGCACTACGACGTCGGCCTCCACCGGATGCTCTCGCGCCAGCAAGCGGCCCAGCAGTTCGCGGGATTCCTGCACGGCGCGGCCGAACACGATGGAATCCGGGCGGGAGAAATAGACGTGTTCGAAGACGCACTGGGCGCGCGGGGCTTCGGGGGCATAACGCTCGCGCGTAAACCCCTCCGGCCCGATCGAAATCATTTCGCCCGGTTCGACCTCGCCCATGTACGTGGCACCGATCAAATCGAACGCGCAGGTTTCCGAAGCGAACGCATAGCACACGCGGCCCCCGGAGAGTTCCATCTGGCCCATGGCCAGCGGACGGAACCCCTGCGGATCGCGCGCCACGATCATGCGATTCTCGGTGAGCAGTACCAGCGAAAACGCGCCTTCCAGTTCCAGCAGCGCCTCGCGCAGCGCGGCTGCCAGCGTACGTTCGCGCGAACGCGCCATGAGGTGCAGGATCACCTCGGTGTCGCTGGTGGCCTGGAAGATGGAACCTTCGCGCTCCAGTTTGGCGCGCAGTTCCACCGCGTTCGTGATGTTGCCGTTGTGCGCGACGGCGATCTGACCCTTATTGCAGTTGACGGCGAAGGGTTGGGCGTTGAGCAGCACCGTATCGCCGGCAGTCGAGTAGCGCGTATGGCCGATGGCGAAGCGTCCGGGCAGAGAAGCGATCACGCGGGGAGTGAAGATGTCGGCCACGTGGCCCATGCCCCGGAAGCACTCCAGGTGCGCTCCGTCGCTGGCTGCGATGCCGGCGCTCTCCTGGCCGCGGTGCTGCAACGCATACAGGGCGAGGTAAGCCAGGTTGGCGGCTTCCGGATGCCCGTAGATGGCGACAACACCACACTCCTCGTGAAAACCATCCAGCATTGTCTTCGACCCTAGTGTGCGACTGCTCCGCTCAACAACTTGGCGAGCGCTCCGCCCCAGTTCTTGCGCAGCTCGCGAGTTCCCAAATCCACCAGAACGTTGCCCCGATTGCGAATGACCAACCGCTCTTTCATGCTAACGCCGGCGCGAACTACGGCGACACCGTGGCGCGCGGCGATGGCCGCTACGGCTTCCGGCTTGCTGGTGGAAATGATCGCGCGCGAGGGACCTTCGTGGAACAGGAGGAATTCGGGCCGCATGTCGGAATCCAGGTCGATCACGGCGCCGGTGGCCGTGGGACCGAACGAACACTCGGCCAGAGCCACGGCCAGTCCGCCGTCGGAGATGTCGTGGATCGAATCGGCCAAGCCCGCGCACACCATTTCGCGCACCGTGGCTTGCATGCACTTCTCGTAGCCCATGTCGAGCGCGGGCGGCAGTCCCCACATCCGGTCGAGAATCACTTTGGCGTACTGGGTACCGCCGAAGCGCGTGAGGTCGCAATCGCCCAAACCGCCCACGATCAGAATGGTGCGGTCGGGGCCCTTGAAATCCGCTGTCACTGGCGCTGTAGTCTTCATCACGCCCACGATGCCGAGCACCGGGGTGGGGAAGATGGGCTCGCCCAACGTTTCGTTGTACAGGCTGACATTGCCGCCGGTGATGGGCGTTTCGAAGAAGCTGCACGCCTCGCCCATGCCCTCGATGGCTTCCACCAACTGGCCCATGATCTCGGGTCGTTCGGGGTTGCCGAAGTTCAGGCAGTTGGTGGCGGCCACCGGCAGCGCTCCCGCCACGGAGAGGTTGCGGCAGCATTCGGCCACGGCCAGCTTGGCTCCTTCGCGAGGCGACAGGCTGGTGTAACGGCCGTTGCCGTCCAGCGCCATGGCGATGGACGTCCCGGTTTCCTTGATGCGTACCACGGCGGCATCGGCGCCCGGGCCGGCCATCGTGTTGGTGCGGACCATGTAGTCGTACTGCTCGTAAATCCAGCGTTTGGAGCAAATGTCGCCGCTCGCAACCAGCTTGAGGAGATCGTCGCCCAGGTCGGCGCTCCGGAACTCGGGTCCTTCCATTGGCGCCACGCGCAGGGGCGTGGTGTACGGACGATCATAGAGCGGCGCTTCGTCGGCGAGCTCGCGGCTGGGAATCGCGGCCACCACTTCGCCGTGATGGCGTACGCGCAGGATGCCGTCGTCGGTGACCTGGCCAATCGTGACCGCGTCCAATCCCCATTTCCGGAAAACGCGGAAGACTTCTTCCTCACGCCCCTTTTCGGCCACCAGGAGCATGCGTTCCTGCGACTCCGAGAGCATGATCTCGTAAGGCGTCATGCCAGTGGCGCGCTGCGGAACCAGGTCCAGTTCGATTTCGATGCCCGTGCCGCCGCGGCTGCCCATCTCGCAGGTTGAGCAGGTCAGCCCCGCCGCGCCCATGTCCTGTATGCCGACGATAGCGCCGGTTTTCATGGCTTCCAGGCAGGCTTCGAGCAGGAGCTTTTCCATGAACGGATCGCCCACCTGCACGTTGGGTCGCTTCTGCTTGGACTCTTCGGTGAACTCGGCCGACGCCATCGAAGCGCCGTGTATGCCGTCGCGGCCCGTCTTGGCGCCCACGTAAATCACCGGGTTGCCGATGCCGGAAGCACGGGCGTAGAAGATTTCGTCGGTCTTGAAAACGCCTAGCGCGAAAACGTTCACAAGCGGATTGCCGTTGTAGGAGGGCTCAAAAAGGCACTCGCCGCCGACGGTAGGCACGCCGAAACAGTTGCCGTAGTGCGCGATGCCCGCCACCACGCCGTCTACGATGCGCGCGTTACGGGGGCCGCACGATGGATCTGCCGGGGGGCCGAAGCGCAGCGAATCCATGACGGCGATGGGGCGCGCGCCCATGGTGAAGATGTCTCGCAGGATGCCGCCGACACCGGTTGCGGCGCCCTGGAATGGCTCGATGAAGCTAGGGTGGTTGTGGGACTCGATCTTGAAGGCGATGGCGTAACCGTCGCCGATATCGATAATCCCGGCGTTCTCGCCGGGACCGCAGAGTACCAGCTTGCTGCGCGTGGGCAGCTTCTTCAGGTGCAGGCGCGAGCTCTTATAGGAGCAGTGCTCGCTCCACATCACGCTGAAAATGCCCAGCTCGGTGTAGGTTGGCTCGCGGCCAAGCAGCGAGACGATCTTGTCGTATTCCGCCGCCGACAACTGGTGGGCGGCGACCATTTCGGGAGTGATGACGCTCATCTGGATTGGGCCGCGAAGGAAGCGGCCATGGACTGAAACACACCCAGCCCGTCGGTGGAGCCCATCAACGGATCGCTGGCGCGTTCCGGATGCGGCATCATGCCTAAGACGTTACGTCCGGCGCTCAAAACGCCGGCAATGTCGCGCAGCGAGCCGTTGGGGTTGTCCAGGTAGCGGAAGGCAACTCGATCTTCCGCCTCCAGCTCGTCCAACGTGCGCTCGTCGGCGACGTAACAGCCTTCGCCGTGCGCGATCGGGACGCGCAGGTGCGCTCCTTTGGCGAGCCGGCACGTGAAGGGGGAATTCACGGTCTCGACCGACAGGGGTTCCTCGCGGCAAATGAACTTCAAGCCGCGATTGCGAATCAACGCACCGGGAAGCAGTCCGGTTTCCACCAGGATCTGGAAGCCATTGCAGATCCCGATTACCAAGCCACCGTCCTGCGCAAATTTGCGCACCGCCGCCATTACCGGACTGAACTTGGCAATGGCACCGCAGCGCAGATAGTCGCCGTAAGAGAAGCCGCCGGGGAGGATTACAGCGTCGAAGCTGCCCAGGTTCTTCGAATCGTGCCAAATGTACTCGGCTTCCTGGCCCAGGTTGCGCGACGTCGCGTACCACGCATCGTGGTCGCAATTACTTCCGGGGAAGACTACGACTCCGAAACGCATCGCCTTAGGCTACCGCGGGCGCAACCTTGGGCTTTCGGCGCGAACCACGTTTCTCGGCTGGTGGCTGGCGATCGCTCTTCTTCAAGTTCGGCAAAACGATGGAGGCAATGAATTTCTTCTCGCCGCAATCGTCGAACTTGATGACGATGTGCTCCTCGGTGCACGAGAGCACGCTGCCAAGTCCAAACTTGTTATGTTCTATTTGCGCGCCTTTGGCAAAGGCTAGTTTCCCTGCCATGTGATTGATATGCCTCTACATCTAAAATAACAAATCTGGGTGAGAATGTCGAATCGTAGATGCTTGATGATAATGGCCTTGCGCGCGAGAGCAGGGTCCGGTTACACGCGGTCCATTTCGAGAAACTCGCGAATGTGCGGGTGTTTACACGTCTCCAATTCCGATACCGGCCCGAAGTAAATGACGCGCCCGTCGTGCAGAACGACCACACGGTCGGCGACGCGGCGCATCAGATCGAGATCGTGTGTCACCACCACGGAGGTCAGCTGCAGATGCTCCTTGAGACGCAGCATGAGGTCCGCCAGGTGGTCGGACATGATCGGGTCGACCATCGTGGTTGGCTCGTCGTAGAGTATGCATTCAGGTTGCGCCGCCAGGGCCCGCGCGATCGCCACGGCGCGCTTGTAGCCGGTGGAGAGATCCGTGGGGTACGCGTCGGCGTAGTCGGCCAGATCCACCAGGCCTAGCAAGCCGCGGACCACGTCCTCCTTGTTGGCAGCGTCGTAGTCATCGCGCAACTCTAGTGAAAACAGAATGTTTTCGGCCACGGTCAGCGAATCGAACAAGGCTCCGGATTGGAAGACCATGGTCACTTTCTTACGGATGCGGCGCAAGGCGGACTCGGAAAAGTCCGTTATGTCCTCGTACGCGACGATGACGCGGCCGGAGTCCGGCTTGAGAAAACCCATGATGTGGGCCAGCGTTACCGACTTGCCCACGCCACTGCGGCCGATGATCGCTACGGTCTCGCCCGCATCGACGTGAAAACTTACGTCGTCCAAAACGGGCTCGTCGAACGTCTTATTAACGTGGCGGAATTCAATGTAGTGCGGGAACTGCTCAAGCATGCGTAGCCCATTCCTGCGGAGTATTCGCGTTGGCAAACCAGGCTGGATCGGCCGGCCAGTGCTTTGTTTTCAAGAGCTTCAAGGCGTCTCTCATGCAGCGCACGCCGTTCCGGAGAGCCGTCTCCACCTCCGCCAGGGCCGTACGGTGCCAGGCGGCGCACAGTGGCTCGGTTTTGCCGGGGGCCGAAACGGGGACCAGGCACTCGCAGTTTTCCTGTTCGGCCTGGCTGAGGAGGGTGTTCAGGAATGCGCCGTCCAATTGCGGCATGTCGCAAGCCACGATGAGGTTCCACTCGGCGCGCGTTTCCGACAGGGCGGCGTGTACGCCTCCCAAGGGGCCGCAGCCGGGAATGTGGTCGGGGATCGCCCTGTAGCCGAGTCCCGTATACCTCTCGGGCGCCCCTACCAGGGTGACCGAGCCAGTAGCCGTAAGTACTTGGCGGGCAATGTGGTCCAAGAGCGTTTCGCCGCGGAATGGCAACAGGCTCTTGTCTTGTCCCATTCGGGAACTGGAGCCGCCTACCAGCACAAAACCCGACCGCCGCATGAGAAAATGATAGCATCGGCGGGGTTCCAGATTGGCGCTTGGCGCGAGAATGAATTGACTGTATAATCGGATAAAACAGGACAATGTCGTTTTGTTCTAAGATTTTGGTGCCGATGATGGCACTGATCGGGGTGGCGGTGGCGACAGCCGGTTCGCCCACCGGCAGGGTCACCAGTGTGGTGCGCACGAATAAACGTACTGGCAAGCTGGTGCGTACCGTGGTGGTGACGCCCCCGGCGGATGCGGGCAATACAACCGAGGCCGACTCCGCGCGCCACGATCTCCGGAGTATCGTTCAGGACGCTGCCAGCCGCCACGACGTGGATCCCCTGCTGGTCGATTCCGTCATCCAGGCAGAGAGCGGCTACAACGCACTCGCCGTTTCCAACAAAGGCGCGGAAGGTCTCATGCAGTTGATTCCGGCCACCGCGCGGCGCTTCGGTGTCAAGAACACCTTCGACCCGCGCGAGAACATCGAGGGCGGCGTCCGATATCTCAAGTACCTCAAAGAGGCTTTCAAAGACGAACGGTTAGCGCTGGCTGCTTACAATGCCGGCGAAGGCGCGGTGGTGAAGTACGGTTGGATTCCCCCGTACCGGGAGACCAGGGATTACGTCCAGAAGGTGGGTAAGCGATACAGCGAAGCCAGAAAAGTTTCGGCCGCGGCGCCGCCTGCATCCAAACCGCCGTCTGCCGCGCCGGAGCAACCGCAATATCGTTCGATCGAGCAATTCGTCGACGCGGAGGGAAGGCTGCATATTCGAACACGGTAGGGTCAGATGTTTTCTCTGATACCGCCAACTGTGTCGCGATCAACCAGGCCCATGTGGGTTTGGGTGGTGGTGTCTCTCGTTGCCTCCGCGGGCGTCCTGTCTTCCGCGGAGGCACGGACGGCTCCGCTCAGGGTCACCAGCGTGCGTTTCTGGTCGCTGGGCGATACGACGCGGGTCGCCATAGAAACCAATGGCGAATTCAGTTACAAGCATGACAGGCTGCGGGATCCGGATCGCCTCTTCTTCGACCTGATTGGGGTGAAGCCGGCGCAGGGGACCGACAGGATACACATCATTCCGGTTGGCGACGGTATTCTGAAGCAGATCCGCGTCGCTGAGACGGAACCCGGCAAGACGCGCGTGGTGCTGGATTTGGATGCGGCGGCCGAGTACAAGGCTTCCCATCTCACCACTCCGGAGCGCCTCGTGGTGGAGGTGCGCCGCCGGGGCGCAGGGCCGGTGCCTGTCATTTCTCAAAGCAGGACCGGCGTCCAGCATTTGACGGAAACGCCAGCACCGCCGCCTGCCGCCTTCATTCCGGCGCCCAAGTTGAAGCCCAAGCTGACGCCAAGGCCGTTTACGTTGACCGAGGCGCCGCGCAAGGCGACTCAGCGGCACACTGCACTGCCTCCCCCGCCGACGATTGCTTACAACATCGAATCGGCGCCATATCCCGGTTTTCAGGCGCTTTCCACGCGCCCGGCGCCGCCAGTTCACGCAGCGCCTAAGCCGGTGGTGGCGTCTGCCAAGCCGAAGCCTCTTCCTCCGCCGGCTGCCGTTTCGCCAGCCAGCCCCGCCAAGCAGAATCTTGACGGTGGACGCTCGCTCACGCGTGCACTGGGCTTGAAGGTCGGGCGGGTGGTGCTTGACCCTGGCCACGGCGGACACGACACAGGAACTATCGGTCCGGGCGGCGTTCTGGAAAAGGACCTGGTTTTGGACATAGCCCTGCGCCTGGGCCCGCTCATCGAACAAGGATTGGGCAGCGCGGTAGTCTATACGCGCAAGGACGACACTTTCGTCTCACTGGAAGACCGCACCCTAATCGCTAATGAGGCGAAGGCCGACCTGTTCCTCTCCATCCACGTCAATTCCTCGCGCTATCGGGCGGCGTCAGGATCCGAAACTTATTACCTGAACTTCACTACTTCGGGCGATGCGCTGGACGTGGCGGCCCGCGAGAATGCGACGTCGAGCAAGACTATCCATGAGCTGCAGGACCTTATCAAAAAGATTGCGCTACTCGACAAGGTTGAGGAATCGAAGGAGTTTGCTTCCCGGTTGCAGTCTTCCCTCTACGTGCTGTCTTCGAAGAATGGCACCACGAAGAACCGCGGGGTGAAGAAAGCGCCGTTCGTGGTGCTGATCGGGGCCGCGATGCCCTCGGTCCTCACAGAAGTGGGTTTCGTCACCAATCCGCGTGAAGGGACCCTGCTGAAGCGCGCCGACCAGCGGCAGAAGATCGCCGAGGCGCTCTACCAGGGACTCTCTTCCTATGCCTCCACGCTGAGCCACTTTCAAGTGGCGCACCGCAGCACGGGCGAATAGACGCCACGAGCGGCGTTGTGCGTAGGCTTCTGCCTTAGTACGTTAAGGTAATTTGCGCACGGGGCTAGGGTGTCTGGCCCAGTTCGGCGATCCCACAAAGCGGGCATAATACTAAAAGGATCTTGTTCTGTTCTGTTAGGATTCTTTTTCCATCATGAGGCGAGAGACAGATTCCGCAAACCTGGGGTGTGGTGCCACCGCGTCCAACGTACGCGCATCGTCGCGTCGCGGCGTGACTCTATTTGCCACGGCCGCGGGAATGACCGTTTTCATCGGCATGTTGGGCCTGACGGCCGACCTCAGCCGCATGTACATTGTTAAGAACGAGTTACAGACCTTCGTGGATGCCGCTGCCTTGGTGGCAGCCTACGAACTGGATGGAACCACGCAAGGAATCAGCACCGCCCGCTCGATAGCCACATCTGGCCCAAACGGAGCCAGTTCGCCTAACCGCTGGCATTTTTCAACACAGCTAGTGTCCGCTCCCGAGGTTAGCTTCGCGCAGACCCTGGCTGGAACTTATCAGGCAAACCCGGCAACCGGCTCTGGCTACCGATTCGTTCGTGTGACGACGACGGCGAACCTTCCGCTCTATTTCCTGCGTGTATTTCCAGGCGTACCGAACTCCAAGAGCATCTCGTCGAGCGCCACGGCGGGCCAGGGCAAGGAAACGAGCATTGGGGAAGGTGTTGCGCCGTTCTCACCCGACGCGCATATTGCCGACAAAGCCCAGGAGTTCGGTTTTACGCGCGGCCAAATGTACGATCTCAAGTGGGCCCCACCCGGGCAGCGCAAGAAGGCAGGCGGCGTGTGCACGGGCGATGTGGGCTTCACACCCGGAGGCGGATCGAGCAACCGCGGGTACATTGACATCGGTCAGGGAAATGGGAACTCCGCCCTCCGCGACGCCATCGTGAATATGGACTACCACTTGGCTGAGCCGTTGTCCGAGGGAACCGCAATCGACCATGTGCAAGGCAACAAGCACGTGGGTCCGGCCCTGGAAGAGCGTTTCTACCAGGATACGGACACTACCGCGGCCGACTACGCACATTACAGCGGCAACGGACGGCGCGTGCTGGTGGTGCCGGTGAACAACGCGGGTTCTCCAGCCCTGGTGGTCGGCTTCGCCCAGTTCTTCCTCCGCCCAGGTTCCTGGAATAACAACAATGATCCCGTGTGCGGCGAGTACATCGGTCCCGCCCTCGAAGGTGCCGCAAAACCGGGGGCAGGGGCCCCAGGCGACTTGTACAAAGTGAAGCTGTTCCGGTGAGGAAGGGAAAAATGCAGCGCAAATCACCTTGCAGAAACGGCCGGCGCGGCACCGCGATGATAGAGTTCGCCCTCAGTTTCTCCCTGCTGTGGGCGCTCTTCACGGGTGTGTTTCAGTTCGGCTATTCGATGTTCGTGTACAACCGCTTGTTGGCGGCCGTGGATCAGGGCGCCCGCTATGCGTCCCGAGTGAACTTCGACTCACCCAACCACACGTTCGTCGGCCAGGTGCAGAACATGGTCGTCTACGGAAACCCGCAAGGCACCGGAAACAAGCTGCTGTGGCTGCTGAACAAGTCCAACGTAAACGTGACCTGGACGGCGGACGCAGCCGGCCTGCCGAAAACCATTACCGTCAGTGTGAAAAACTTCAGCGTCCCGGTGATCTTCACCACCTTCAACTTCAATAACAAACCGCGCGTGACGATGAAATACACAGGACTTTACAAGTCATGACGAAAAGGAGCGAAACCATCACTAAGAACCACGGGCGCAATCCTCGCGAGCGAGGCCACTGGATGCTGGAAGGCGCACTGATCATGCTGGCCGTAACGGTGGTCTTTGTCGGCATTCTCGATATCGGCCTGATGCTGTTCCGAATCAGCTTTCTCGGTGAGCGCGTGAGGACCGGCGCGCGTTACGCCGCCGTACATTCTTACAATCCAACCGCCATCCAGAACTACGTCGTGTACAACAATCCCACCGCTCCCACCGGCGCGACCACCGGATTGTTCGGCCTGACTACGGCCATGGTATCGGTGAGCCGTTACGATGTCGGGACCCCTTCCGATCGCATCGAGATTTCCATCAGCAACTACCCGCTGGCATTCTTCTCACCTTACATCGCAAGGACTTTCACCAGTCGCGATTTCAGGGCTTCCGTCGCGGTGGAGAGCCTGGGCGCGACAGACTGAACGCCCGGGCCGTAGGACGTGGCCCTGGGGCGAACTCCCGGACAGATTCTTAGCGGGATTGGGCCAAAGCGACCAGCGGGGTGACCAAGCCCACTGCGTTGCGGCCACTGTCTTTGGCTTTGTAGAGAGCTTCGTCGGCACAGTGAACCACCTGTTCAAAAGTGGGCTGCGCGTCCGGAGCGACTACCGTGCAACCAAAGCTCGCCGTCAGGATGACGCCGCTTTCTGCCAGATTCATGGCCTCGGACGAGAGGGCTATGCGCAGGCGTTCGGCGTGTTCCACGGTAGCGCCAGCGTCGCAGCCAGGCAGTACGATCAGAAACTCCTCTCCGCCGTAGCGGCCGATGGAGTCGTACGGCCGCATACATGCCTGCATGCGGCGCACGGCTTCGTGCAGGACAGCGTCCCCGGCTAAGTGGCCGTGCGTATCGTTGACGGTCTTGAAATGGTCGAGATCGACGAGAACCACGCCCAGGTAACTGCGTTCACGCCGGGCGCGATGGATCTCCTTTTCGAGGATCTCGGTGATCGAGCCGCGATTCCAGATGCGGGTGAGCGGATCGGTGGTCGCCTGCACGCGCAGAGCTTCCCTCGCCGCAACCAGTTCGGCCTGCAATTCGACGATGCGGCGGCCCGCGCGCAAGCGGACCTCCAATTCGTGGTTGTCGAAAGGCTTCCTGATATAGTCATCCGCGCCTGAGTCCATGCCTTCCACCAGGTCCTCCCTCTCGCTCCGTGAAGTGAGCAGCAGGACGTAAGTGTAATCGTTGTGGATCTCGCGGCGGAGGCGCTGGCAGATTTCGACCCCCGTCAGCCCGGGCATCATCCAGTCCAACACGGCCAGCCGGGGCGCGTCGGGGCGCTGCAGCAGTTCCCAGGCCTCGATCCCGTCGCACGCGGTCACCGTCTCGTAGGACCACTTGCGCAGAGAACTCTCCAGTATGTGCCGATCGATGACGCTGTCGTCCGCGACGAGTACTTTCATTGCGACGCTAATACCCTATGAGGAACGTTTCTCTCCAGCATATCGGCCGAAGACGGCCACTCCCTTAGGTGCCAGTCTCATTGGACGATATTTTTATACGTAGATGCGTTCCGCGCGGGGCTGGATCTTGCAGAGCACGTCGTAGGAGATTGTGTCTGCCAGAGCGGCGATGTTGTCGGCATCGAAGCCTTCGCCCAGCAATTCCACCTCGTCGCCCGGCTTCACGCCGGCCACGTCCGTCACGTCGATGGTGGACATATCCATGGAAACTGCGCCCAGCATAGGCACCCACACGCCCGCGGCGCGGACAAGCCCCCGGCAGGAGAGCTGCCGGAAGACGCCGTCGGCGTAGCCGGCCCCCACCACGGCGATCCGCGTGGGGCGCTTCGTAATGTGCCTTGCGCCGTAACCCACCGGGACGCCTGCGGGGAGTTCTTTGATGGAAAGCACGCGAGTCTTCCAGGCCAGGGCGGGCTTCACGTCGACCAGGCTGGCGGGCGCTGGTCCGGTTGTCGCCGGCACGTAGCCGTAAAGACTCAGGCCGATGCGCACCATGTCCAGCCAGGCATCTCGACAGCCGTACACGACGCCGCCGCTGGCCGATATGTGCCGCAATCGAGGCCGGATGCCGGCGCCGGCCAGTTCGCTCGCCACACGCGTAAAGGTTTGAACCTGCTGCCCGGTTTGCGTGGCGGGAAAGTCCGAGGACGAGGCCAGGTGCGACATCAATCCCTCGATTTCGACGTTCGGACAGGCCCCGGCGGCTTCGGCGATTGCGCGGGCGTCGGCCGGCACGCCGAGCCTCCCCATACCGCTATCGATCTTCAGGTGCACCCGGACCCGCTCGCCGCGGGCCAATGCCAGTTCGTTGAACACGGCCAGATCGGCAAGATCGTGGACTGCCGGCGTGAGCCGGTGGTCGAGCATGGAGGCGAAGTTGGCCCGCAGTGCATCGGCCATCACCAACACATGGGCGTCCTGGATGCCGGCCTGGCGAAGTTCCATGCCTTCCTGCGTGGATGTCACCGTCAGCCACGGCGCGCCCTCGGCAACCAGGCGCTTGGCAACTGCCACCATTCCGTGGCCGTAAGCCTCCGATTTGACCACGCAGGCCACAGCGGTCTGCGGCCCTACCACGGCGCGAATGTTACGGTAGTTGGCGGCAATCCGATCGAGCGAAACTTCCGCCCATGAGCGTAGTTGATCGTTCATACGTTACTCCGGCCTGACACGGGCGCTTGCGAGCGTGAGCCTCTCCAACTCTTGCGCATCGGGAACAGCGCCCACCCCCATCGCGTCCGGTGCGGTCATCCGTCCGGGGCCGGAAAGCGTCAGCTCCGGCTGCGCGAGGTCTTGGCTATAGAAGCGCGAACTTGGGAATACGTCGGACGGGTAAGTGAAATTAGGCAGCGTGGCCAACGCCAGGCAGTGCTGTGCGCCGACGGCGGATTCGAGCATGCCGCCCACCCAGCAGGGAATGCCGTTGTCGCGGCACAGATCGTGGATCTTTACGGCCACCGTCAACCCGCCGACACGGCCGGGCTTCAGGTTCACATAGCCGCAGGCCTTCGTCTGTATGGCTTTGCGCGCGCGGTCGAGCGACGTGATGCTCTCGTCCAGGCAAACCGGCGTGGCAATCTGCCGGGCCAGTGTGGCGTGGTCGATCAGATCGTCGTGGGCCAGAGGCTGCTCGATCATGGCCAGGTTGTAACGGTCGAGCTTCTTGAACATAGGCAGCGCATCGAGCGTCCAGGCGCTGTTGCAGTCGATGTGGAACGTCTGTTCCGGGAAGGCGCCGCGCACAGCCGCCACCATATCGATGTCCCAACCGGGGCGGAACTTCAGCTTCACCCTGGGAAAGCCTTGGCGGACCGCTTCATCGATTTTGGCGAGCAGTGCGTCGATGGTTTCCATGACGCCGAAATCCGCGCCCACCCGGACCTGGGGCTCACTACCGCCCAGCGTCCGCCACAGCGGTTCTCCACGGAGCCGCGATTGGAGATCCCACCAGGCGGTATCCACCGCGCCTTTGGCAAAGTAGTTCCCCTTGATGCCGGACATGGCGGCCTGCAACTGGTCCGGGGTATCGATGTCCTTGCCCACCACTTGCGGCGCCAGGTAATCGCGCACGAGCATAAAGGCGCCGGCGGCCCATTCCGGGCTGTATCCCGGCAGACGCCACGGTGCGCCCTCGCCCCACCCGGTTACGCTTCCGGAGTCCATCCGCACGAGCACACTCTCAATGGTGTCGTCATTGCCGTAGGCCGTGCGGAACGGGTAGACCAACGGCATGGCCACATGGTAGACAGATATCGAATCGATGCGCATCAGAACCTTTCAGTGTAGCGGGAATGCAGTTTTCAGATGGCTGTCCAGCCGCCGTCGACCATAATGTTCTGGCCGGTGATGTAGCGCGAAGCGTCGCTCGCCAGGAAAACGGCGGGTCCCCTGATGTCCTCGCCGACGGCCATGCGGCCCAACAGCGTGCGCCGTGCGTAGGCCTTGCGGAAGCGCTCGTCCTGCCCCTCGCTGATGAACCCGCCTGGCGAAAGACAATTCACGCGGACGTTGTATGGCCCCAGGTAACTGGCCAGATAGCGCGTGAAGTTGATCATCCCGCCCTTGGCGAACGCGTAATACGCGGGGTTGGTCATCTCCGTGCCTTCGTAGATGGAGAAGTCCGGCCCCACAACGCCGTAAATGGACGCGATGTTCACGATGGAGCCCGAGCGCGCTTCCTGCATCGGTTCAGAGAGTATGCGCGAGGCCAGAAACAGGCCGCTCGAATTGAGCTTCATGGTCTGCTCCCACTCGTCCAGGGTGGAATGGCGCAGGTCGCCGCCGGCGCGGGCCACGGCATTGTTGAACAGGATATCCAACCGGCCGTGGCGGCGCAGGATTTTGTCGCGCAGCGCCTTGATGGCCGCCTCATCGGTGAAATCGCACGCGGCGCTGGCGGCGTTCAGCCCGCGGCCGGCCAGTTGCGCGGCGATCCCGGCGCATCTAGCTTCGTCGCGGGATGCTACCCACACCGTTGCGCCGGCCTCGGCCAGCGCTTCCACAATATGCCGCCCGACGATGCCCGCTCCGCCGGTAACCAACGCGATCCTGTCATCCAATCGGAACATCGTGTTTCCGTCGCTCATCGAACCGTTCCCGTCATCTGCGCTCTGATGTCCAATCCCGCTTGTTCACTCCAGGCTTTCAGAATCCTCTCGAATACCGGCCCGCCCGGCGCTCCGCTGCCGACCGGCAGGCCGTTCACCTTCGTCACGGGGGCCATGCAATAGGGCGTGGTGGTAAGGAAGATCTCGTCGGCGGTGAGGGCGTCGTGCAACTGCAAGTCGCGTTCGGCGAACGGAATGCCCAAGGCGGTACAGAGTTCCATCACCACCTTGCGGCTCACGCCCAGCAGGATGTTGCGCGGCGCTGGAGAGAGTACCACCCCATCCTTCACGATAAGCACATTAGACCCGCTGGTTTCCGTCAGGTTGCCCGCCAGGTCCAGCAGCAGGGGCATGGCCTTCGGGTCCACCAGGTGCGCTTCCTGTTCGGCCAGCCACCAGTGCAGCCGGCTGCGGTTCTTGATCTTCGGATCGACGCATTCGGGTGGAACGTGGCGCGTCGACGGGATCACCAGGTGCGCGCCTTCGGTGAACAGGTGGGCGAACAACCGGAACGGGATAGGGAAGCTGTGAATGCAGAAAGTGGGTTCCAGGTTCGCCGGGGCGGCCGCCAAGCCGGCATAGACCATGTTCTCGCCGGGCGTGATGAACCACACCACGCAGAGTTCGCCCCCTTCGGGCAGCAATTCGGCGTTGCGGCGCACAAGTTCCGCGGTGATCTGCGCGTCTTCGCGCGGACCGAGCGGAACCGGAATCCGGGCGTACTTGCAGCTTTCGTGGAACCGGCGCACATGATCTTCCAGCCGATAGGGCCGCTTGTGAAAGGTGCGCATCAGGTCCGTGACCGTTGCACCCAGCACAATGCCGAAATCGAAGATATTGATGTGCGCCTGCGAGGCCGGTGTGTAGCGCCCGTCGATGTAAACCACAGGTTCTTCTTGCATATCGTTCACTCGCTCAGAAGCCACGCCTTATTGAACCTCGCGTACCGGATTTCGCGCCCCTTGCGATCGGCGAGATCCTGTTGCCAGACCGCGACCACCACCCCGCCGGCACCTTCCGCAACGGACGGGTAGGAGGCCTGTTTGCCGGGACTGGCGGCGATCACCTTCGCGCGCGACCAACTGTAACAGCCGTCCCCGGACAGCGCGGCGGCGAGCGGGTAGCGGTTGCGGGGAGAGTTGTCCCAAACCACGACGACGTCCTTGGTGCCGCGTAGCCGCCACAAGGCCGCCGGCGCATTATGGCCCACGAGGGGGCTGGGCAGCGGCTCGGACCACGTTTCACCCCAATCTTTGCTTCGGGCCTCCCAGAGACGCGTGGTGCCGCTTCGCAGCAACGCGTATACCTCTCCGCCGTCGAGGATGACGTTGGCGGGTTCATCGAGCCCGTTAGTCGAATAGGGCGTCATCTTCGGCGGACGTGCGTAAATGTCGCCTCCCGCCCGCCAGCTTTTCCCGCCGTCGCTCGAGAACATGAAGCCGGATTTCAGGTCCATCTCGCCTTCCGTGTGCGGTGCCATGTCCTGCTCGCAGAAGATGTCCCAGCTATAGCCCACGGCCAGCCTCCCATCGGGCAGCTTGTGTCCCACGTGCACCTTGCCGACCGTGTACTTGCGGGGTTGTCGCACCAACACCGGTGCGCTCCAGGTTTCGCCGTCGTTTTCGCTTACGGTGAGCCAGGTCTCCGTCCGAATGATGCGCCCCGGCTCCGGCACGGTAGTGCTGAGCAGCAGGATGCGCGAGCCGTCAAGGACGAAGTTGGCGTCGGCATCGGTCTTTCCGGGATTGTCAATTCGCGTGACCGGCGCGGACCATGTTCTGCCGCCATCGATCGATTGCGCCGTCACGATGCGCAGCTTGGGATTGGGACCGGCGGACCAGGCGCTCCATGCCGCAATAAGCTTGCCGGACGGCGTCGCGACGATGTTGGGGAGCCCGTTGTAAACCGCCGTGGCTGGATTCGACGCGGCCACGACACCGGTCTCGAATACGGGCTTTTCAGGACTCGCGGCGGGCAGGATCAGAACCGCCGCGGAGAGGAGACAGACAGCCACTCGAACGGTGAGCATCACATGAATTGTGCTACTCGCGATGGCCCACCGCAACTTCTTGCGTTCTATGCAGCGGTTTACTGTGCAATTGTGGAAGGCGCCGCGTGGTCCAAACGCGCAGTTCCGGGCGCGGCCTTGCGGCGCGCCAGCAGAAGGTTCGAAGGCACCTTGCTGTATCCGTACCCAATCCGGAAATCCAGTTTCTTGGCGGCTCCCGGCACCATGTACGCCTGGTGCAAGTCGGGCTGCACCAGGTACTCGAAGCTTCCGTACGGCTTCTCGTACTCGCCGTAAAGCTGCAACTGCCACTCCGGCGTCCTGTAGTAGGAGAACGGGATGCCGGAGTCGTCCTGCAGGATCGTCGCGCTGGTCTCCAGCACCTTCCAACAGAACATGCGGAACCCCTTGTGATGGGGCATGTAGCTGGTCGCCTTCAAGAAAGTCACGAACGGTGCGGTGCGGTCGAGATAGGTGAGGAAAGCTTGGTTGCGGGCGAGCCTAGGCCCGAGGTTTACCGTAAAGAAATACAGACGCTGCGGCGTGGTCCGGCCGGCGCGGCGGAAAACGATCTCGACGCCGCGATTGCGCACCGCCCGTGCGCTGACTTTCGCGCGGTCCCACGGCGCGAGTACGCCGCCTTCTGCCACCTGCACCGGCGTTACTGCCAGGATCTCGGCATCCAGGCGCACGAGTTGCACCAGGATGTCCGGCAGTACGCCGTTGAACTTCTGCCCGCGCAGCGACCTGTCCATCTCACGCGTGATGAAGAAGCTGCGTTGAAACAGCGAGTCCAGGCTCTCGCGCACGGAAGCGAGCAGGCGGTCCAGGTCCGTACGCAGCATGGTTTCATCCGGCAGGCTGCCGATCGGTTCCAGGCCAATCAGCACGTAGGCCGGGCTGTCGGGAAATAGCGTGACGGCATTCAAGGCATCGGGACCGCCGAAAGGATAGAGCATCGTGCGCCGGGCAAGGCGCACGTCGCTCAGTTCCGAAGCCTCGAATCGCCGCATCGCAGGCAAACGATCGGTTTCCACCCGCTTCCAGACGCGGTCAAATTCCTCCGCGTGAGCTTTCCAGGACGGCGATTCCGTCAAACTCGAGAGCGAACTGGACGGCTCTACCGGCTTGCCGGCCAGCACGCGCACGATCTCGTTCACGGTCGCCGCCGCACCTGGCGGGACAGCCCCAAACAGCCCAATCAACGCAATTATCGGAATGATGGCACAGGTCTTACGCATACCGGAGACCACTTGAAATACTGGATACCGCTCCCTGCGAACTCCAACTCGGCACGCGCCCACCATAGTGCCAGCGGGTTGCTCGGTCCGATCTGTAGGTCGCAGGAAACACAAGACCTCTCGTACCCATTCAGACGGATACAAGAGGTCTTTGGTTTAACCTCAACAATAGTGCGTCGCCCACAGAGGCGCTTACTTCTTGGGAAGCGGAATGATCGTGACCTTGTTGGCCTCCAGGGTCACGTCCTTGTTGATCTCTCCGTAAATTGGGCTGGATACTTGAACCTTGTACGTGCCAGGAGGAAGAAGCAGCCCGCCGCCGGCGTTGTTCAATTCGTCGACGTAACCGAAGAACTTGCCGTTAATGTAGACCGGGCTCACATCGCCAGCCGCCACCGAAATGAAGGACTCCGCCTCACCGCCACCGAACCGCAGCCTGCCGAAAGGCGGCTTCGCGGGTTCCAGCATCTTCATCTTGAAGTGAAGGTGCGCGGTCTTCTTGGGCTGAACGGTGACCTTGGTGGTGAAATCTTCGTAACGGGGATCTTTGAAGGTGACCTCATGGTCGCCCGGAGTCACCGCATACTTCTCTGGAACCGAAAATCGCACTGCCGGTCCAACGTACTTTCCATCCACGAAAACGCCTGCTCGTCCCGGCTTGCCACGGGCCTTGATGTATCCCATATCCTGTGCGGCAATTCCCAGGGAGAACGCAAGCGTCAATGCGGTTACGAATGTCCAGATTCTCATGTCCTCAGTCTATCACTGATCGCAAGGGGGTTAAAGCGAAGTTCTGTACACCAGAAACCGGCTGTTCTCGTACGCCGCAACACGATTTGGAAGGCGGTGTTCGGGGCGGATCACGATGTAGTCCACTCTCCAACCGGCATATTTGGACAATGCCTGCGAACTTGGCTTCGTCGACGCATTTTGCCGCCACCGCTCCCACCACCTCTCGCTGAACTGGCGCAGGTAGTTCACTTGGCCGCCGCTCTTCCAGTCCACATAGACCGCCCTCAGGGCCAAGGCGCGAAAGACACCCGGTTCCAGTCCCTTGCCGGCGTCCGGGAAAAGGAAAACAGCGCCGGTCGGGGTCTCGGCGCGAGCCCAATCGGCAAGCTGACGCATTTCGACGGGTTCGGCGGGCGAGGCCTTCCGCAGCCCGGAGAAGGCCGGCATCATCGGGAAGGGCAGCACCATCATGCACGCCAGCGCGGCGGCGGACCAGCGCTTGGACCAGACGGACAAATACGCCGCGAGGCCCGCGCCTACCGCCAGCGCGAGGGCCAGGAGCACGCGCCGGGCTACCACGGCGGACCATGGCAGCGTCCAGAGTTGCTCGAAGCGTAGCTGCATGGGAACCAGGAGGGCTACCCACAGCCAGGCTATCCCTTCGATCAGCCGTCTATCGGAGGCGGCTTTCAAGCCGGCCGCGCCGGCGGCGACCAGCAACACGACCGTGACGAACAGCAGAGCGCGCATGGGCTGGAACTGCGGGATGATGGCGAGCTTCCATTTCTCGAGCAGGAGGTAAGAAACCGGCACGCTTGCGAGCCCGACGAGCGGCAAGCCGAGGAAGAGGAAGTTGAGGTCCTGGTTTGCCGAGCGCCGCAGCCGGAAGCACGCGGCAAGGCCCAGCAGCCACGAGATCAGGTAGTGCCAAACGAGAGTACCGCCCCAGATGGAGATCCAGTTGTAAGGGGCGCGGAACCGCTGGAGCTTTTCCTGCACCAGGTCGATGCGGCTGAGGAATTCCTGTTTCTCCGCCTCGCCGACCTGCCAGCGGGACATCAGGAACAGCAGTACCACGGCGCCCAGCAGCGGCATGAGGCCCAGGATCCGCCGCTGCATGACTTCAGGTTTGCCGGGCCACAGCGTGAGCACGAAGTAAACGATCCAGAACGGGTACACGGCCGGGGGCTGATACAGGAAGGCAAGTCCCACTGCGAGTCCTGCGGTGAGGTCCCGGCCGTTGGCCGCCAGGCCCACCCCCAATAAGACGAGGGGTATGGCGAATCCGCGCGGGACGGCTTCCAGTTCCACACTCATCACGGTGGGACCGTAGATCCAGGTGCCCAAACCGAAGACCGCGGCAATCAGGAGCGACGGCACACGCGCAAGTCCCAGCGCCGAAGCGATCAAGAACACGCCCAGGATGCCTGCGGCCCTCGCCAGCGCCTGCTGTCCGAACAGGATCTCGCGGAAGCCCAATCCGGTTGCCTTACGCGCGGCAATGGACACTTCGTCCAGGATGGTGAACGAAACGTGCGGATCGGTGGCCATCGGGTCGTTGGCGAACAAGGCGGGATTGTAAAGCCGCTCGAGGATCGGCACATAGACCTGCGTGTCCGACTGCAGGTATGTGCAGCCTGGGTAGGCCATAAAGCTCAGGGCGGTGATCGCGATTACGCCCAGGACGACGATCCAGCGCGCGCCGTTCATCGCGCCGGCGTCTTCTCCAGTTGACGCCGCACCCAGACCCGGCGTGGGTTCAGTTCGAGCGATTTGTTGAAAGCCTCGCGGGCCTGCGCATTGCGATTTAGCTTGCGCAAGGCGATACCCAACCAGAGGTAGGCTTCAGCGTTCGTCGACTTGAGCTGGATGGCTCGTTGGAAGTCCTTGATGGCCAGTTCTGGGCCCCCGCCGAGGGCTGGCGGAAGATAGTAGTTGCCCACGCCGCGGCTCACGTACGCCATGGAAGACCTGGGGTCCAACTTAATGGCTTTGGCCACCGCATCCTGGGCGCACTTGCCGTAACGCAGGCCCGATAGCACGTTCGCGGGGATGACCTGCCCGCAGAGGGTGCCGAGGACGCGCTGGTAGTCGGATACATCCGGTCGCAGCGCTGTCGCTCGCTCGGCGGACCTGATGCCCGCCTCCGCGGCGTTTTTGGCCAAGGCTTTGTCTCGCATTTCCAGTGCGATCTCGGCCAGGTAAGATTGGGCGACTGCCAGGGAATACTGGGCATCGGCCTGGTTAGGCCGGCGCGCGGCCGTCACGGCTAGTTCGGCGATTTTCTTTTCGAGCGCGGCGCGGTCCTGCCGGTCGCGCGCATCTTCCAGTTCGCCGGCCATGCCGGTTGCGGTGAGCATGAGGAGGACCACTCCGGAAGCGATCAGGGTTCGCATGTCGCGTCTACTCACTATAAAGCCGCCACTTCACGCTGCACAACCAGAAAGTATAGCCCTAGCAAGCTCATCAGGACACCATAACCGGCCAGAACCACCGGCGCGGTGAGGGCTGGCGCCAGCGCGCCGGCCAGCAGACTTCCCATGGGCATTCCGCCGCGGAATGCGACGTTGTAGACACTCATCACGCGTCCGCGCATCTGATCGCGCGTGAGCAGTTGTACCAATGAACTCAGGGTGGCGAAGACCACGATCGTCAATGCGCCGCTCATGAAGACAAGCACACAGCTCATGGGTAGCCACCGCGATAGCGAAAAACCCACCATGAACAGACCCAGTACGGCCATCGTTACCACTATCACGCGGCCTTTGTGCGGATGGTTGCCCATGGCCGCCACCGACAACGCTCCCGCGATCGAACCCGCACCCGAGAACGCCAGCAGCAGCGTGTAAATCGTGGGGCCCTGCCGGAAAACATCCTTGGCGAACACGGGCAGAAAGACCATCAACGGAATGCCGAGCATGGTGGCCAGGAACGCCAACAGGATCAGGGCGACCATTCCCGGTTTGCCGCGTATGAAACCGAATCCCTGTCGCATACTGTCGAGCATGGAGGAGTCGCCCCCGCTCGGCACGAACCGGGTGTGCAGGCTGAAGATCGAAATGATGACGGCCACGAAACTGAGGCCGTTCAGCCCGAAACACCACGCCGCGCCAAGTTGGGTGAGCGCCAGTCCGCCCAGGACCGGGCCGATCACGCGCGCCATGTTGAACTGGATCGAGTTCATGGCGATCGCGTTCGAGACGTGGCCGGGCTTTACCAACGCCGGGATCAGGGCCTGGTAGGCGGGGCCGCCGAAAGCCTGGGCGAAACCCACGACGCAAGACAGCGTCAGAATCTGCCAGACCGCAACCACCTTGAAAGCGATCAAAGCTGTCAGCAGGAATGCGCAACTCATCTGCACGAACTGCGACGCAAGCAGGACGTGCCGCCGGTCCACGCGATCGGCAATGACGCCGCCGACCAGCGAAAAGAGAAAGACGGGAATCTCGCCCAGGAATGCGTCCAGCCCCAGCAAAAACGGCGATCCCGACAATTGGAGTACCAACCAGCTCTGCGTCAGCTTCTGCATCCAGGTCCCGACGCTCGACGTACAAGCGCCGGACCACATGACGCGAAAATCCCGGGATTCGAACGCGCTGAAGACTCTTCGAAGCAAGATCAGATCCTGGCCGGGGACGCCCGCGGCCTCCCGTCAGTAAACCTGAAAACAAAACACCTGGCTGGATCCGCGCGGGCTCAGCGAGTACTCGCCATTCTCTAGCTCCTCGTTGACTTCCACGCGGTAAAGCGAGCCATCCAGCCGTGTCACCATCAAGCGCAGCGGACGCGGGCCGCTCTTCTTGGGTTTGTCCGGAAGCACCAGTTGGCGCCTGCCATCCTTCGACTCCAGCTTCCACAACTCCAACTGGCCCGGGTCGACCTTAACGCTTTCGAGAAGAAAGATCGGTTCGGCCAGAGGGGTCCTCGCGGGTGAACTGGCTCCCTGGATGGACGCGATGGTTTCGTTCTTGCGCTTCTCCTCGTTGGCTTCCAGGACTTCGGTTGGAACCAAGTTGTCGGCGTGCAGGAGGAACGGGACGTCAGGCTTGGGAGGACGCGGGCCGCTGTACTTCTTTTGTGCCAAGCCAGCCTGCAGGAAGACGAATACGGCTAGGGCGAGAATCGCAGGGCGGAGGCTCTTCATACATCCATCTTACCGTGCATCCGGCGTTCGGCCCTTTTCTCGATGGAATTCAGCGTCCGGTCCAGTTCCGGACCTTCGAGGGGCTTGCGAAGGACGTACCCTTCGCCGTTCTGAACCGATGCCGCCAGTTCGCCGTCGTAATGTTCGGCAAGCAGGACAAAACCGCCCGCTTTGCGGCGCGCCTGTTCGAAAATCCGCAGCCAGTCCACGCGGGAGGGATCCAGCGCGCAGAAGACGGCGTCGAACCGGAAGCGGCGCATCAAGTCGCTGGCTTCCTCGGTGGAGAAGGCCGGAACCACGCGGTGTTCCCGGTTGCAGAGTGCCATCAGGGAAGCGCGCGCGGCCGTAGCCTCCGGATCCACCAGCAGAATGGTCAACAGCCGGGAACCCGGCCGGGGGGCCACCCTGTGTTCTGCCACGGGGCGTGGACCGGCTTCGGCGACGGGTAATTCCACTTCCAGGCGGGCCATGTGGGCAGCATCTTCGCTCCAGCGCATGTCTCCGCCGTAATGGCGGGCCAAGCTTCGGCAGACACCCAGACTCAGCCCGCCGCGGAAGGTGAGTGCAGCCTCCGAAAACGGGTCCGTCCTGGGCTCAACACGGTGTGCGGCGGGGTATGCCACTTCAACGTGCACGACCTGGGCGAATTCCCGCACGATGATCGAGACCGGTTTGCCCGCGTTGGTGTCCAGCTCTTCCAGAATGAAGGCGAACGCGTTCGAGAACAGGCCTTCCAGTTGTTCGGCTGAGCCGCGCACCAGCACCGGGCCCTGGGATAGAGCAGTTTCGACCTGTACCCCTTGCAGACCCCAGGAGGCGCGGCACGTCTCGATCAGTTCACTAAGTATGGTGCTGAGGTCGACATCCACGAGTTCGGTCTGCTCGCCGTTGCCGAAGTTGAGCATGCGGGAAACCGTGTCGATGCCGCCGCGGGCTTCGCGGCTCAATTGCTCCAGGTCTGCCTGCATTTGGCCGGCGGAGGACTTTGCGAGGCGCTCCGCGGTCTGGGCAATCGATTCGAGAGGGTTCTTCAGCTGACCGGCGATGGAAGAGATAAGTTGTCCGGCGGAAGCGAGACGCTGCCCATGGAAGAGTTGCTCCTGGCTGGCCCGCCAGGCGATGCCGCGCAACGCGATGCCGGCCAGGTTTGCCAGGTGCTGCGCGGCGGCTATCTCCACGGCAGTGAAGTGACGAGGGCGATCATCCTGGTCCAACTCCAATAAGCCGGCCGGCTCGTTCGGCCCCTGCATCGGCACGAACAACGCCGCGCGCGGGCAGTCCGCGCTTTTCTGGCCATGAAAGAAGGGACTATCGGTGGAATCCGGAACAGCCAGCACCGTGCGGTTGCGGAACGACATGGCCGCGACCGAGGCCGGCGGTCCGGGCGGTTCGGTCACAGGAAAAGGTTGCGCGTCGCTGCGTTGGGTGCCCATCTGCTCGAGCGTTCGCGCCCGGCGGTCATAAACGTAAAGCCGCACGTGCGAAATCTCCAGGGCCCTTTGGAGCACTTCCGAAAGACGCCGCGCAATCACCGTGGGAGAGTCCGCCGTCAGGATGTCCTCGCTGAGCGCGTACAGCGCGCGCATCTGTTGCCGAGTGACCTCTTTGCCTTGGTCCCTGCGCCAGAACGCCAGCCTGTTCATGAGAGTATGTTCTGAGCCCTCAGCCACGGCTCCAGCCGTGGGTCGCGATAGTCGTTTATACCCAGGCGGACTCCTGGGAGTTCAGGGTGCGTGGTCTGCAAACCCACCACTCGCATGCCTGCCGCCAGCGCGGCATCAACTCCGGGCATGGAATCCTCGAACACGATGCAGTTTCCGGGCGCTGTCCGGAGCGAGTCCGCCGCCATGAAGTAGATATCGGGAGCGGGTTTGGGATGTTCGACCTGCGCGCCATCGAAGGTCACGCAAAAATGAGGCGCCAGGCCGCTTTGCTCCAGCACGAAGTCAACGTTGGGCCGCTCGGCATTGCTCGCCACGGCCATCGGCATTCCATCGTGCCGCTCCAGAAATCCGCGCACGCCGGGGACCAGGTTGTCTTCGAGTTGCGGCCGCATCATCTCGCGGTAGATGGCCTCCTTTGCCGCTCCGTGCGCGGCGACCTCCTCTTCACTGAGATCGTCGCCGAATACTTCGCGCACGATGTCGTCGTTCCGCTTCCCAAACATTGTACGCTCAATTTCGCCCGAATCTATGCCAAATTGAGACAAATATTTCCTCCAGGCGAGGGCGTGGACGGAGTTCGAGTTAACAATGACCCCGTCGAGGTCGAAAATGAGCGCCAATCCGGGCGCCACGTGCGAGGGACAAGACACTTTGAACGGATGATAACACACCCACACGCGGTCCCCGGAACCGGCTTCGCGCGTTGTCGCGCTATAATTTGCGCTGGATGGACATTTACGAGGAACTGGTGCGTCTGCGCCGGGAAGGGGAGGTTTGTGCGCTGGCGACAATTGTCGACGTGCGCGGCTCCATTCCCAGCTATGAGACGGCCAAGCTACTCGTACGCGCAGACGGTTCGATGACCGGCACTATCGGCGGCGGCTGCGTGGAAGCCGAAGTATACAACGCCGCCCGCGAGGCGATCCGCACCGGACAGTCCAGGCGCCTGAACTTCACTCTTAATCAGGATGCCGCAACCGACAACGGCCTGATCTGCGGCGGCGAACTGGAGGTGTTCATCGAACCGATTCAACCGCAGCCCCGCGCCTTTGTGTTCGGGGCGGGACACATCTCGAAGAGCTTATCCTCGGTCGCCGCGCTGGCCGGGTTTGACACGGTAGTTGTCGACGACCGCGAGGCGTTCGCCAACCGCGAGCGCTTTCCCGAAGCGGGTGAAGTGATCGCCGGCGAGTATGAGGAAGTCTTTCCGAAGCTGGCGGTGAACGGCTTGAGTTTCATCATCATCGTTACAAGGGGCCACCGCGACGACCTGCGCGTATTGCGATGGGCCCTGGGGACCCCGGCCCGCTACATCGCCATGATCGGCAGTCGCCGCAAGGTCATCTCGGTAGTGAAGGAGCTGGCGAAAGAAGGCGTCGCGGTCGAACAGCCGGAACGGTTGTTTGCGCCCATGGGCCTCGATATCGGCGCCGTGACGCCGGAGGAAATCGCCGTTTCCGTGGTGGCGGAGATGATCGCGGTGCGGCGCGGAGCGGATTCCGGTTGGCGCTCGGTCTCGATGTCCCTTCACGGCGGGACGGGCGTTCGAGGCGCGAAGTAAGTGGATCTGGCAGGCATCATCCTGGCTGCGGGAGCCTCGCGGCGCATGGGCGCGCCGAAGGCGTTGCTTCGGCTGGACGGAGAGACGTTCCTGGAGCGGCTGATCCGGGTGTACGCGGAGTTCTTGTCCCCGGTCGTGGTGGTGCTGGGCGCAGAAGCGGATACCGTGCGCGGCGGTTTGCATCGAGACGCGCCAGCGCGGTTCGTGGTGAATGAACACTGGCCGTCGGGGCAGTTGACGTCGCTGCAGTGCGGTGTGGCATCGGTCCGGGATGAGACCGGCGGCTGTTTCTTCACCCCGGTGGATTGTCCGCGCGTGAATCCGGCGACGATCGCGGCGCTGGTGGGCGCGATGAACCAAGGTTCGCCCCCGCCGCTGGTGGTGATGCCGCGCCATGGCTCGCGGCGCGGGCATCCGGTGGGCCTTTCGCGCGAGCTTTTCGACGACCTGCTGTCGCTCGCGGCGAATGAGTCCGCGCGTGCCGTGGTCCATGGGCACCCGGACCGGACCTGGATCGTGGATGTCGAGGACGCCGGAGTGCTCGACGACGTGGACACGCTGGACGACTATCAAAGATTGGAGAGATCGGTATCATCATGACAGCGCAACGCAAGAAACTCCTTTGGCGCTTCTTCTGGGCCGCGCTGCTCGTGTTGGTGGTCGCGGCCGCCGCGGCGCCCTTTCTCAGCGCCGAGCGCTTTGCACCTCGCATCCGCGCGGCGCTGGCAACTTCACTCGGGCGCGAGGTGGAATTTCGCGAGCCGCGGTTCAGCCTTCTGCGCGGCCCCGGTTTTTCGGTCAAGGACGTGGTGATCCACGAGGATCCTTCCTTCGGCCCCGAGCCTATGGCTTACGTGCGAAGCCTGAGCGCCCGCATCGATCTAGGTAGCCTCCTCTCCGGACGGCTGGCGTTCTCGAACCTGCGCATGGTCGAGCCGAGCGTTACCCTGTGCCGGAACCAGACCGGCCAATGGAATTCCCAACTTCTGTTCCGGGGTACGCGTGGGAGCGGCGCAGGTGCGCCATGGCCCACCATCCAGATTCGCGGCGGCCGGGTGAACTGGAAGTTCGGCGAGTGGAAGTCGGTTTACTACTTCTCGGACGCGGATATGGACCTGTATGTAAACTCCGCGTCCGATGGGAGCATCGTGCTGCGCTTCACGGGCGTGCCGGCGCGGACCGATCGCGCGTCGCAATCGTTCGGCGCGATGCGCGGACGTTTGCGCTGGCTGCCGGTACCCGGCGACGGGCGGCTGGAGGCAGAAGCGGAACTTGAACGTAGCAGCCTCGGCGAGTTGGTGATGCTGGCGCACGGCGAGGATATCGGGGTACACGGCGCGGTGAGCGGCAATATGAGGTTGGCCGGACCGTCCGATGCGGTGAAGATCGCCGGCCAACTGAATATAGAAAGCCTCTACCGTTGGGATCTGGCGCCGGCAAAGACCGCGGGCGTGCCGCTGAGTTTCCGTGGGATGTTCAGTGCGACGGACCAAAGACTCGAACTGGATGTCAACCGGCTTGATAATCCAAGCCTGGGCATGGAACTGCGTCTTCGTATAGCGGACATCCTCACGGCGCCGCGTTGGGCTGCCAGCCTTACCGCCGAGGACATGCCGCTGCGGCCTGTGGTGGACACCATCGAGCACTTGGGGTCTCCCGTCTCGAAGGAACTGGTCACGGGCGGGAAAATGACGGGCGCCGTGGTCTACTCGCCTGAATCGGGCTTTCGCGGCCAGTTAAAACTGGATGACGTGAAGCTGCAGTTGCCGGGCAAGGCCGCCGCTCAAATGGAGCAAGCGCACGTGATTGCCACGGGCGAATCTTTTGATATGCCCGCTTCGACGCTCCGGTTCGACAGCTCGGCGGCGGCGGTGGAATGGAGTTACCATCGCCTGCAGCGCGCTCTCAACGTGCGTTTCAGCGCCCGCGCTCTTCCGATGGCTGCGTTGAAGAGCGCCCTGGGCGCCACGGTTCCCCCTCCGATGTCGAAGCTGGTGGAAGCCACTCGCGAAGGCATGTGCTCGGGCTCGCTGCAGTTGTCGCAGACCGGCGATAAGCCCAGTGAATGGTCCGCGGAAGCCGATGTCCGCGGCGCGACGTTCACCCCCGCTGCGCTCTCCAAGCCTGTCCGGGTAGGCGCGGCGCACGTATCCCTGGCCGGGCAGAAATTCACGGTGAGCGGGATCGACGCCCGCGTCCAGGGGATCTCAGCCGGCGGCGAGATTTCCTTTCACCCCGGCGCGCAGCGGCCGTACCGCTTGCACCTGTCGACGCCGGAACTCGATGCCGGCGCCCTGGAGGCATTGCTGGCTCCCGCGTTGGAGCCTAAGCCCGGTTTCCTGCAGCGGACTTTACATATCGGCCATCCTGCCCCCCCGCACTGGCTTGACGATTGGCGGGCCGAAGGTGTGGTCGAAGCGGGCACGTTGACCGTGGACGGGTTGGAGTTCAAGAAGGCGCGTGCGGGCTTCACCTGGGACGGTCCCGAAATGGCGATGCGGCCCGTGTCGGCGGCATTTGAAAACGGGGCTCTCACCGGTGCTCTCGCCATCAGCGTGAGCGGAGCGGCGCCACGCTACAGGTTTTCCGGAAAGGTGGAGGGCTTGCACTGGCGCGGCGGCAAGGCGGCCATCGAAGGCGTCGCCGAGGCCTCCGGCGCCGGCGAGGCGCTCCTAAAAAGCCTGCGCATGAAAGGCACTCTGCGGGGTGAATCGCTCGATTTGCTGGACAACAAGGAAGTGCGCTCGCTCGAGGCGCGCGCGGAGGTCAGTTGGCGCAGCGGCACTCCAGAATACCGCTTCACGGACCTGCTGGTGCATTTCCCGCGCGAGATCGTCAAGGGAAGCGGCGGCAGCGCCAAGGCTGGGGTATTGGAGTTCACCCTCAACGGAGAAAACACACGTTATCAGGTGCGCGGCGGAGCGAATCCCTTGAAGCTGGAGTTGACTTCCGAGCGTCGAGACTAGGGGATCCGGCGAATTGCCGGGTGCCGCCATTTCGTATATGATGTAGAGCTTTGACGTTTGGACGTACTGAGCTGGTGACGTGAGCCGACTGGGGGCCGCGATCATTGCGAGTGCGGTCTGACAGGGTGCATGGGCCGGCCGGAAAGGGGGCCTAGGACCGGATGCCCACGAACGAGATCCCCTTGGGGACGCAGGTCGTGGTGGACGCCGGCGCGCTCGGGCAGCTGCTGGCCGCGCTTCACCGTCGCGGCTATCAGATTATCGGACCCACGATTCGCGACTCCGCCGTCGTCTACGATTCCATCGAAAGCACGGAGGATCTGCCGGCCGGCTGGACCGCCGAGCACGGCGCCGGCCTCTACCGCTTGCTCAAGCGCGACGACCAGGCGCTGTTCGGTTACGTCATCGGGCCGGGGAGTTGGAAGCAGTTTCTGCACCCGCCGGAGGTGGCGCTGTCATCGGCCAGCCGCGAGGACGGGGCCTTTCGCATTCTGCCCGGCGACGCGCCGCCGGCCTCGCCGCGCGCCTTCCTGGGCGTGCGGGCCTGCGAGCTGGCGGCCATCGCGCGTCAAGACCGGATCCTGCTCGAAGACCGCTACGTCGACTCCATCTACCGCCAGCGGCGCGAAAATGCGTTCCTGATCGCCGTGCACTGCACCGATTCCGCACCCACGTGCTTCTGCGCGTCCATGGAGACGGGACCCAAGGCCGAATCCGGTTTCGATATCGCGCTAGCGGAGATCGTGGAACCGGACCGGCACGTCTTTTTAGCCGAGGCGGGCACGGCGCGGGGCGGGGAAGTGCTGGCCGAGGTCGAGCACACGCGGTCGAACGCGGAGACGCGCGCCAAGGTGCAGCGGGCCGTGGCCCAGGCCTCGTCCAAGCAGAGCCGGCGCATCGACACGGCCGGCCTGCGCGAAGCGCTCTACGATGCCTTCGACAGCCCGCGATGGGAGAAGGTTGCCGCCCGGTGCCTGGCTTGCGCTAATTGCACCATGGTGTGTCCCACCTGCTTCTGCATTACGGTGGAGGATTCCGGAGACGTGTCCGGCCATCGCGCCGACCGCCGCCGCAAGTGGGATTCCTGCTTTTCCCAAACGTTCTCTTACATACATGGCGGCAGCGTGCGCCTGTCCGCCAAGAGCCGGTACCGTCAGTGGCTGACCCACAAGCTGGCGGCTTGGATCGATCAATTCGGCGCCCCGGGGTGCGTCGGCTGCGGCCGCTGCATCACGTGGTGTCCGGTGGGCATCGACATCACCGAGGAAACTGCCGCCCTTCGCGGGCAGGAACCGCCCGCCGCGGCGCAGCAAGGAGCGAACCATGGAGATGCTTCGGCTCGTTGAGACGCTTGGATCGCACCCGTTCGTCCGGGGCCTTCCACCACATCACATCGAAAAGCTGGCCGGACTGGCGGCGGAAGTCCGCTACCAGGACGAGCAGGTCATCTTTCGGCAAGGGGACGTTTCGAACCTGTTTTGCCTGGTGATTTCCGGCAAGATCGGGATCGAAGTGAACGCGCCGGGACGCACGTTCCGCATCCAGACCATCGGCGAAGGGGAAGTCTTCGGATGGTCGAGCGTGCTTGGCGGGCGGGACAAGCAATTCCAGGCGCGCGCGCTCGGCACGGTCCGTGGGCTGGCCTTCGACGGCAACCGCTTGCGCGAGGCGTGCGAGGGCGATTGCAGCCTCGGCTATGCCATCATGAACCGCCTGCTGCGCGTGGTGGCGGATCGCTTGCAGGCTCTCAGGCTGCAACTGATCGACGTCTATACTCCCCCTGGAGCGAAACAAGCATGAGTGCAGCTACCCTGCAGCCTCCTGCGGCCCCCGCCGGCGACACGATGTTGCCGGTGGAGGCGAGGGTCTCGAAAGTAGAAAAGGAGACCCACGACACGTTCACTTTGTCGATCGAGCCGTCGAACGGGTCGGACCTGTCGCCGTTCAACCCTGGGCAGTTCAGCATGTTGTACGTGTTCGGAGTTGGTGAACTGCCCATCTCGATTAGCGGCGACCCCGAGGAGCCCGGGCGGCTGGTTTACACCGTCCGGTCGGTGGGCAAGGCCACGCACGGGCTGGTAACTCTCAAAGCCGGGGAGACCATCGGCGTCCGCGGTCCGTTCGGTACCGGCTGGCCGCTCACGGAAGCACGCGGCAAGGACGTGCTGGTGGTGGCCGGGGGAATCGGGCTGGCGCCGCTGCGTCCCGCCATCTATCACATCCTGCGCCACCGTGGCGACTATCGCCGCCTGGTGGTGCTCTACGGCGCGCGGAGCCCGCGCGATTTGCTCTACAAGAAGCAGCTCACGGCCTGGGGCTACGTTCCGGACACCCAGATGCTCACGACGGTGGACTACGGCGGACTGAGCTGGCGCGGATACGTCGGTGTGGTCACCACCCTGTTTCGCTATGTGCGCCTGCAGCCGGAGCGCACCGTGGCGCTGGTCTGCGGTCCGGAGATCATGATGCGCTACGTGGTCCGCGAACTCGATACCCGCGGCTTCGCAGCCAACGATATACACCTTTCCATGGAGCGCAATATGAAATGTGCGGTGGGCTTCTGCGGCCACTGCCAGTTCGGTCCCCACTTTATCTGCAAGGACGGCCCCATTTTCCCGTGGAGCCGCCTGCGGCCCTGGTTGGATAAGTATGAGCTCTGACGCCAAGAAGAAACCAAAGATCGCCGTCTTCAAGCTGGCCAGTTGCGACGGGTGCCAGTTGAGTCTGCTGGACGCCGAGGAGGCACTGCTCGACGTGGTGGGCGCGGTGGACCTGGCGTATTTCCCCGAAGCCTCGCGCAACATGGGGAAAGGGCCATACGACATCGGGCTGGTGGAGGGCTCCATCACCACGCACCACGACGCCGAGCGGATCCAGCACATCCGCCGGCAGTGCCGGATGCTGGTCACAATCGGTGCCTGCGCCACCGCCGGCGGCATACAGGCGCTGCGCAACTGGAAGGACGTCAACGAATTCGTCCGCTATGTTTACGCCTCGCCCGATTACATCCACACACTGAAGATGTCGACGCCGGTGGCCGAGCACGTGCCCGTCGATTTCGAACTGCGCGGCTGCCCGATCAACAAACTGCAGCTCGTGGAGCTGATTTCGGCCACCATCGCGGGGCGGCGTCCCAACATACCCACTTATAGCGTCTGCCTGGAATGCAAGAGGCGCGGCAACGTGTGCATCGCCGTGGCGCAGGGGGCGGCGTGCGTCGGTCCGCTGACGCAGGCGGGATGCGGCGCCATCTGCCCCGCTTTCGGGCGCGGCTGTTATGGCTGCTACGGCCCCATGGAGAGTCCAAATGCGGCTTCGCTGGCGGACTGGTTCGAGCAGACCGGCAAGAGCAACGCGGAGATCGTGCGGACATTCCGGCTGTTCAACGCCTGGAGCTGGCAGTTCCGCCAGGTCAGTGAAGAGAGGGAACGCAAATGAGCGGCAACGGCGGCAAAGCGGCCAACACGATCAAGGTGGACGTTCTGGCCCGCGTGGAGGGTGAGGGCGCGCTGCTGGTCAGGTTCAAGGGCAGCCGCGTCGAAGAAGTGAAGCTCAAGATCCCGGAGCCGCCGCGCCTGTTCGAGAGTTTCTTACGCGGCCGCCATGCGAGCGAAGCCCCGGACATCACGGCGCGCATCTGCGGCATCTGCCCGGTGGCTTACCAAATGAGCGCCGTGCACGCCATCGAGCGCATCGTGGGCGTCAAGCTGGACCCGATGGTGCGCCTGCTGCGGCGCCTGCTTTACTGCGGCGAATACATCGAAAGCCACGCGCTGCACGTATACATGCTCCATGCGCCGGACTTCCTCGGCTATCAGGACGTGATCGAGATGGCGCGGGACCACCGCGCGGCCGTCGAGGATGCGTTGCGCCTCAAGAAAATAGGGAACAGCCTGATGAGCATTCTTGGCGGGCGCGAGATTCACCCCGTCGCGGTGGCGCTGGGCGGCTTTTACAGGACGCCGTCCAGACGCGAACTGGGCGCGATCGTGGAGGACCTCAAGTGGGCCCTCGAAGCGTCCATCGCGACGGTGAAGCTGGTGGCCGGCTTCCCAATCCCGGAGTTCGAGCAGGACTACGAGTTCGTCGCTGTTTCGCACCCGGACGAGTACCCTCTGAACGAAGGGCGCATCGTGTCCAACAAGGGCCTCGACATCGACGCGGCCGAGTACGAAGACCGTTTCTTCGAGCAGCACGTCAAGCACGCCAACGCCCTTCATTCGCAGCTCCGCGAGCGCGGCTCCTACATGGTGGGGCCGCTGGCGCGCTTCAACCTGCATTCCGCCAAGCTGACGCCGGCGGCCCGGCAGGCGGCCTCGGCCGCGGGCCTTGGCGTGCCGTGCCTGAACCCGTTCAAGAGCATCGTTGTGCGGGCCGTGGAATTGGTGTTCGCCTGCGAGGAAGCGCTTCGGCTGATCGCCGAATATGAGCCGCCGCCCGCGCCGCGCGCCGAATTCAACTACCGCGCCGGGACCGGCCAGGCGGCCACGGAGGCGCCGCGGGGGCTGCTTTACCATCGCTATATCGTCGACGAGCAAGGCATCATCACGGGCGCGAAGATCGTACCGCCGACGTCGCAGAATCAGAAACGGATCGAGGACGATCTCTGGCGCTTCGTTCCGCAGCTTGCCGGGCAGCCCATCGACCGCATGACGTGGGCCTGCGAGCAGGCAATCCGTAACTATGACCCTTGCATCTCCTGCGCCACGCACTTCCTGAAGCTGGAGATTCGGAGAGATTAGGCGGCAGGTGACTGCCGGCACGAGTTTCTGTATTGCTCTGTCCCTCCGTCCTGTTGTCCCATATAAGTGGAATCATATGACACGAATTGCGCGCTACATGCTGGTGGTGACGGCGCTCGCGGTGGGATATGTGGCCTGGGTGATGCTCGGCCGCTACATGGAGAACCGGCGGATCGAAGAACGCGACCGGCTCCAGCGCGAGGCGGCCGGTCATGTGTTGCCCTCGGACCTGAGCGGCACCAAATTGAAGATCCTGCAGTTCTATGCCGTTCCGGCCCAGTTGCGGCCACGGGAGAAGGGGAAGATCTGCTACAGCGTAGTCAACGCGAAGTCCCTGCGGCTCGACCCGCCGGTGGAAACGATCTGGCCCTCGCTCAGCCGCTGCTTCGAAATCGCACCCCAGGCGACCACGCGGTACCGGCTGACGGCCGAGGGCAATGACGGCAGCTTGGTCTCCGAGTCGTTTGTTCTCAAAGTCGTACCGTAATCGGTGTAATGTCGATTCCGGTATATTAGTTAAGGCGCGCGAGCGCGATCAATCCGGACAAGAGGATTTATGGACCGAAGATATTTCTTGATGAGTTCCACGGCCGGCATAGCCGCGCGAACCGTTTTGGCCAGCCCGAATGACACCGTTCGAGTGGCTTGCGTGGGCGTGCGCGGCCAGGGCCGCAGCCACATTAACTCCTACGCCAAGATGCCGAATGTCGAAATCGCCGCCTTGTGCGACATCGACGAGAACGTCCTGAAGGAGCGGTTGCAGATGGTGGAGAAGTTGGGCAAGAAGCGGCCCGCGGCCTTCACCGACATCCGCAAACTGCTCGAAGATAAGTCCATCGACGCGATTTCCATCGCCACGCCGAACCATTCGCACACGCTGCAGACCATCTGGAGCTTGCAGGCCGGCAAGGATGTGTATGTCGAGAAACCGTGTTCGCACAACGTGTTCGAGTCCAAGCAGATCGTCGCCGCGGCGCGCCATTACAATCGCCTGGTGCAGCACGGCACCAACAGCCGCTCCACCGTGGCGCTGCGCGAGGCTATGCAGAAGTTGCGCGAAGGCGTGATCGGCGAGGTTTACATGGCTCGCGGCTTGTGCTTCAAGTGGCGCAATACGATCGGCCGCAAGCCGGAGACTGCGGTGCCTCCGGGCGTGCATTACGACATGTGGCTGGGGCCCGCGCCCGTGCGTCCCTTTACGGAAAACCGCTTCCATTACACCTGGCACTGGTTCTGGGACACCGGCAATGGCGACTTCGGCAACCAGGGCATCCACGAGATCGACATCTGCCGCTGGGGTCTGGGCGTGAAGTACCCCACCAAGATCTCCGGCATCGGCGCCAAGGTAATGTTCGACGACGATCAGGAGACGCCCAATATCCTTACGGCCTCTTACGAATTCGACGAAGGCGGCAAGAAGAAGGTCATGGTCTTCGACGTGCGCCACTGGATTACCAACCACGAAGCCGGCATCGGCGGCGATAAACCCGGCAACACCGTCGGCAACATCTTCTATGGTTCCAACGGTTACATGGTGATCGACGGCTACGGCAAATACTGGACTTACATCGGCAAGGAGCAGGTGCCGGGTCCGGTGCGCAGCGAGGGTGGCAGCAACTGGGGCAACTTCATCGATGCCGTGCGTTCGCGCAAGCAGTCCGACTTGAACGCCCCCATCGAGGAAGGCGCCATGTCCTGCACACTGATGCACCTGGCCAACACGTCCTACCGTCTGGGGCGCACGCTGCATTTCGACAGCGCCACCATGCAGTGCAAGGGCGATCCGGAAGCCAACAGGATGCTCACGCGCGTCTACCGCAAGCCCTACGTGGTTCCGGAGAAGTTCTGATGCGGCGTAGACAATTCCTTGCTGCTGCCCCTTTGGTTCCAGCGGTTTTGAAGGGGCAGCCGGAGAGTGGTTTCGTATCTCTATTCGACGGCCGTTCGTTGGACGGCTGGTCCATTCGCGAAGGGCCGGAGTCGGCGTTCTATGTTTCCGGGGGTGAGATCGTAGTTCACGAAGGCTCGGGCTTCCCCACCTGGCTTCGTTCCGCCAAACAGTACGAGAATTTCGACTTCCGTTGTGAGTTTTTCGTCAAGGGCTGGATTGATGCGGGCATCTTCCTGCACGCTCCCGAGCACGGCCGCAACACCGAAACCGGGTTTTGCATCAAGATCTTCCACAAGCAGGACGAGAAGATGCTGCCGGAGTCGATTGGCGCCGTGTTCCCGTTGGTTCCGCCGCTCAAGGTGAATGTGCGCAACCAGGGCGAGTGGAACACCATGCGGATCGTGATGGACTGGCCGTCGCTCAAGGTGTGGATCAACGACGCGCTGGTGCAGGATCTGAACCTCGAATCCAATCCGGAATTGC
>JAJFUV010000061.1 GCA_021372245.1 Terriglobales bacterium | reverse complement strand
AGTTCCACTGACAAAACGGCCACGACGAGCCACACGATCAGCCACATCAGGGCCTCGCCGAACCGGAGCGCGAAAGCGGCGTCGAGCAAGCGCAGATCCATGCCAACCTCCTATTTCGCACGCGCCTTCAACTCCGGGAATGAGTTCTCCATCACCCAGACTTCCGATGGCCGCTACTCCATGCTGCCGCCGAATGCGATCCGCTTGCCGTCGGGGTGGGGGCTGATGGCGTCAATGCGAACTATCTCGAGGTCTAGCTTCTCCGGCGTACCACCGTCCGCGGAAACCCGCCACAGGTTCCGTTTGGTGTCGTCCGGCGACATCTTCCTCGGAAACAGCAGGTACCGGCCGTCGGCGCTCCAGGCTAACGGAAACCACCCCGGAGATGCTGTGAAGCGGGCAACTTCTCTCGCTTCTCCACCCACTCCTTCTCGTTGTGTGTCCCGTAAGGATGCCAAAACCCTACAATGTGGCGGCGCATTCGACGCCTGTCCATCCAAGGAGGGAATGCCCGCTTGCGGGTTCGCTTTTTAGCACGGTTATACGTTGCAGCTGTGGATGAAGGCTTGTTTCGCCTGCGTGGCTATTTGAATTTGTGGGTATTCAGAAATGCGCCTATTCGGTTTCTGACGGCTTTGGACTGCCCCGTTTCGCATTCCCATATCGTCAGCACTTCCCAACCGTCCGACCGCAGTAGCCGTTCGTTCTCCCGGTCCCGTTTACGGTTTCTCAACAGTTTTGGACGCCAGTATTCGATACGGCTCTTAGGAATATGGGCCTGCGGACAACCCCTGTGTTGATGCCAAAAACAGCCCTGCACCTGAATGATCTTCTTCAATCGTGGAAAGACCAAATCAGGTCTGCCGGGGAGTGCGTGGACGTGGAGTCGATAGCGGAAGCCCATCCCATGTACGAGCCGCCGCACCACCATTTCAGGCAAAGTGTCCTTGCTTCGTATACGCCGCATGTTCTCACTTCGCCGCTCTGGTGACAGCCGATCCAAGGCTCAGATTCCCAATGCTTTTATTTTCGCTCTGATCGCCTTGGCATAAGAGTCTTCGGGCGGCAGGTTCCCCGGTGATAAGAACGCATACGCCAGTTGCTCCACAGTTGTCGTCAGTTGACCCCCTGAGACGAGCTTCCGCCGCTGCCCGCTCTTTGTTTCCGGGCCGATATCGTACCAGCGGAAGGTGAGCGTGCCGGGAGCGGGCGCCGGGTACTTCATCAACTTGCCGCCGACCCGAACGCTGATCTTGTCATAAACTGGCGTGGGGCAGACGAAGAACAGTCCGGCTCGACACAGCGTTTCCCGCCTAAGGACATGGCCCTTGTAGATTAGCTGCGGAAGAATTCGCTTGTTTACGTTCTCCCAATTGATCCCGGCATTGCTATAAGAGGTGAAGTCCTTTCCGGCAAGGTGGGCATCACGCTCTTGGCGGTAGTTCCCGGTCGTGTCGATGGACTGCACTTCGACCGCGACGAATTCCTTCAATTCGCCGTTCTTGTCCACAAGTGCGAGAATCCAGTCAACGAAGAATCCGCCCCGTCCACCAATGGGCGGGAGCTTGACTTCGCCTCCGAGCGCCGAGCCAAATGCGAACACTCGGTCTTTCGCCTTCGGATTGGTACCGACCTGATTGCCAGGAATGATTGGGATACCGGGGCCGAACACGGTGTCGGCTACGTCTTGCAGGATTCGATAACCTTCAGCGTAGAGCCGCTTTGGGCAGCAAATGACAGGCTTGGGAGTGGCCTGACGGACGGTGCAAGCCCCGCTTATGAGCTTCACGCCGCCATCACCCCGTAGGGTCTTCGTACACGGCGCACCCACGAAGGGGCACGATAGACTTTGGCGTGTGGCGACCGCGGCGGTCGATTTGTCCTTCGGTGTGTAGCCGAAGAACTCAACAATTTGGAGAGCCATGAAGCTCCCTTTTTAGCACGCCTGTAGTAGAGTCCGCTTAATATGTTCGGCTAACGTCTTAGCGAGTAGCGGGGGAACGGCGTTTCCAACCTGCTCATACTGAGATACCCGGCTTCCGTAAAATCGGTATTCGTCCGGGAAGGATTGAATTCTGGCGGCTTCCCGAACAGTCAGCGCCCGGTCCTGATCGTAGTGGAAGAAGGTGCCCCAATGCGGGTCGCATTTGGTTAGCACGGTTCCACTGAGACCGTCAGGGTCAATGCGTCCGTAGCGCCTTGTGTGATCGCTCCGTCGTGCTCTCTTCATCCCCTTAGGAAGAAGGTCGTGCGGGATGTCCCTCCAGCTTCCGCCCGGTGGGATGTGCTTCGCCCGTTCGAGATTCTGTTTGGAGAGGGCACCAGCGACGTGATTGAAGAGCCTTTGGGAATGGCCTCGCATGAGCCGCTGGTACTCGGTTCGTGGAGGTTTATCGTACGCCATCTCCTCTGCACCTTCATTCACTGCAAGTGCCGGGAGATCGCCAATCGCTTCCTTGACGGTCGTGAATGGCTTGAGAACGTTCCCAAATAGATTTGGACGCCGAGTGCCGCTCTGAATATATGGAAGCCAAGTGAGTTCCCTGCCACCCGTAAAATTGGCCCGCACTGGTGCAAAATGGGTCGGTTCAGGAAATGTGATGTCCACGTTCTTCAGGATTGTTCCGATGAAGAAGAGTCGCCAACGTTCTTGTGGGATGCCATAGTGGGCGGCGCAAAGAATCTTGTGGTCCATCCGGTACCCGGCCTGTTTGAACAGGGCATAGATGTCTCTAATGAACCGCCCGCTGTCCAACGAGACCATCCCCGGCACGTTCTCCATTACGATCACCTTCGGACGAAGACCTTCGAGCACTAGCCGCCCGTACTCTCTGAACAGATGGTTCCGGTCGTCTTCCAGTGATCGTTTTGGAGCGTTGATTGAGAAACCCTGACACGGAGGTCCACCGATGAGGATGTCAATGTCACTTTTCCATAAGCCCGTTTTCTTGAAAACGTCGGCGGTCTTCAGGTCTTCGATGGATTCACGGAAGAAGGCTGTGTCATCGTGGTTCAGACGATAGGTATTGGCATACTCTTCGTTGATGTCGTTCGCAAATGCGATGTGAAATCCGGCGTCTTGGAAGCCGAACGACAGACCCCCGGCGCCGCAGAAGAGATCGGCGGCTACGAGGGTCGCGGTGGACGGCACCGCCTTAGCAAATCCTGTCTTCGGCATCATCATCTCGCCACCTGAATGGGCCATGATCTGAGGCTCCACACTGCGTCTTATCGGCGGTTGGCCCCATTCTGTTTGCGCTTCTCACAACCTTATCGCCATATGCGGCCGTCATGCCGGCCAAACCACTTTCCGGGAATTCAGCTTCGTGCTTGCGGCACAACACTATATCTGTCCAGTGGCGCTCGTGCGTGAACACCGCTTGCAGGAAGCAAATGCCGACCTTGTAGACAGCGCGCGGAAGGCGGTTGATGACGCCAATCATTGAATATTCCTTTTCGGGGGAGAAGACCATTCTACTGCCGTTTTGTTATCCATTCTCGAAGCATCTCTTCCACGAGTCCGCTCATCTCCAAGCCCTCTTCATACAGCTTCGCCCGGACTCGGTTTCTAAGTTCGATGGGCAAGTAGATCGAGGTCTGCGTGTACTCCGCACTGCTGTGTTTGCCCGGTTTCCGTCCCGGCTTCCTCGGCTCCGGTTCCCCGGCTCGATGCGTCGCTCCCGATTTTCGACGATGTGTCTTGACATACTGAGCCGATGAACTTTTTGGCATTATGCGTACTCACGAACAATTCTCTTGCCCCGTGTTCCCGATGTCAAGGCCCGCTGCGCTGCAATGTCCAGGAAGAGAAAGGTGCTTCGAGTTGGGTGATTTGTGTGGCCAGCCTCGCCGCTCTCGCCGCCCGAACAACAATTGGAGCAAGTCGATTGCTCGTGAGAGCGAATCCCGCCGCCATCTCAGGTCAACAAGGAGTGCCTTGATTTCCGGGGGACTGCAGCCCAATGGCATTGAGTCCCGCTCTTGGGCCGCAACCGCCCGACTTGTTTTAACCATTTGAATACTCAAATACTCAAAATAGAGTATGCGCTGATTACCCCGGTTTGTAAAGGGTCTGCTGAGGGGAACGGCTATAGAGCGGTGGCAAAAATCTTCGGGAGAGTCGAAATGCCAAACCCTTTGGGTTGGCTTTATAGGCAGTAATTGATTGATAACAAGAGACGTGCTGCGGATGAGAAGAACCTCCAGGGAGTTGCCCCCACTGGTACCTGAATCGTAAGGGTTTGCCGCTCGTCGGAGAGGCGCTTCGCGGCGAGCTCGCGCTCTTGCCGGATCAGTCTGACGCCGAGGAGCGTCAAGACGCCGCTAGGCACAAGAAGCGCCAGCAGGAGCAGGACGATCAGGCGACGGTGCGGCGCGGGGCGCATGGTCACCCCCAGTCGATTGTAGACCCCATCAGGCCGGCACTTGTCACGAAAGTGTCATGAAATCGATGCCTGCATGAATCAGGGTGGGACAACTTGGAGTATGCTCGATTTCGGAGGTTCCTGATGAAACGATTAACGGTCTTTGCAGCTTCGCTTCTCCTCCTCGCGTTGCCTGCTTTCTCGCAGAAGAAGGAGGCCGAGAGGGTTGCGAATGCGGGGAGAGTGATCACGGAAATTCTCAACGTCCCGGACAACATTCCCCAGGATCTGATCGATAAAGCGGAGTGCGTCATCGTACTTCCCGGAGTGCTGAAGTTCGCGCTCGGATTCGGCGGCAGCTATGGCCGCGGAGCGATGACCTGCCGGGGCGGGAAGACCTTCAAGGGACCGTGGGGTGCTCCTTCCATGATCGCCCTCGAAGGCGGAAGTTTCGGGCTGCAGTTGGGCGGACAGGCGACCGATTTCGTACTCCTGGTGATGAATCCGCGCGGCGCGGAAGGGATTCTCAGCAGCAAGGTCAAGCTGGGGGCCGATGCGGCGGCCGCGGCGGGACCCAAGGGAAGGAACGCCGCCGCGTCTACGGATGTGACCATGAAGGCTGAGATCCTCACGTACTCCCGGGCGCGCGGCCTGTTCGCGGGCGTGTCGCTGGAAGGTTCCACGCTTCGCCCGGACAAGGACGCCAACAAGAAGCTTTACGGCAAGGAGATTGACGCCAAGGACATCGTCCTGAACGGCCGTGCAGCAGTACCTGCCTCCGCAAAGCAACTGATTGGGACACTGAACAGGAAGTCCCCGAGGAACAAGTCGCAATAGATCGGCGAACGCTTCCAGGCACAGCGGCAAGGGGGATCTGTGTGGCGCGCCGTGAAGTCCGCGCTGCGCCCACCAGCGCCCCAGGGCGCGATAGGATGGAGTCCCATGAGCGATGTGATTTCTGAGTACCAACACTGGAAGCAGCAGGGCGAGAGCCTGCGGTCGAAGGCCAAGCAGGCGATGGAGGGCCGGTTTCGCGACCTGCTGACCGAAGCGATCCGGCTCGCCGAAGAATATCGCGCGGATTTCGGAGGAACGCTCAAGCCGCCGCCCGTGGTCACCGCTTTTCGTTACAAGGCGAGCGCGAGGAAAGCGGGCAGGCCGAAAGCGGCGAAGCCGGCATCACGGGTCGAGCCCAAGCCGGAGCAGCCGGCCGCGAAGACCGACCCGAAACTCGCGCGCCTCCAAAAACGCTTGGAAACGGCCAGGAAGAAGCTCGAAACAGCCAAGGCCGCCGGTACGCCGACCAGCAACCTGGAAGACAAGGTTTACGAGATCGAAGACGATCTACGCCTGGCACGGGGTGTTGAGTAGGCGGCGATCCTGGGATTACTGAACTAAGCGCTGCAATTCGCGGTAAGCTGCCGCGGCTTCTTCCTTGCGCCCGGCTTTCGCCAGGGCGTTTCCCAAGTTGCGATAGGCGTCGGCGAAATCCGGCGCGATGCGCACGGCCATGGCGTATTCGGCGATGGCATCGTCTAGCCGCCCGGGCATCCGTGACAATGCAAAACCGAGGTTGAAATGCGTCAGCGGAGAGCCGGGTTCCAGGCGCGCGGCGGCTTCAAACTCGGCCACCGCTTCGGGCAGCCGGCCCGCGTTCAGCAGCGCGAAAGCCAGCTTGCCGCGCACCGGCGCCGAATCCGGCCGGTTAACCGCGGCGGTGCGCAGGACGCCGATTGCCTCCTCCACACGGCCGCCCTTGAATAGTGCAAGGCCCAGGTTGCCGCGCGCTTCGTCATAGCCGGGATCGAGCCGCAAGGCAGCTTCAAATTGGGGGATGGCTTCGCTGAGGCGCCCCAGGCTGGACAGCGCACTGCCCAGGTTGTTGCGGACCCGTGGCGAGTTGGGGTCGCCGCGTAGAGCGGCTTGAAGCTCCGTCACTGCCTCCTGGAATCGGCCCGAATTCAGGTACGCGTTGCCGAGGTTATTGTGCGCCCTCACTGAGTCCGGTTGAATGCGCAGCGCGGCCTGGTGTTCGGCGATGGCTTCCGGCCAGCGGCCCACGCGTGCCAGCGCATTACCCAGATTGGTGCGGGCGGGCGCGTAATCCGGCTTGAGACGCACGGCGGTTTCCAGTTGCGTGAGGGCCTCGTCGACGCGATCCGAGGTCTCAAGCAGATCGGCGCCGAGGTTGTTATGCGCCAGCCAGCATTCCGGATTGCGTTCGATGGTGGTCCGGTACAGCGTTTCGGCGTTCCGGTACATGCCGCTCTGCGACCAACTGAGCGAGCCCAGCACGCAAAGCAGCAGGCAGGCAGCTAACACCGGCGTCCATGCTCCCTGCGTACGCAAACGGGTGGAAACCACGGTAAGCGCGGCGGAAACGGTTACGATCACGCCCAGGCTGGCCAGGTATTGAAAGTGATCCGCGACGTAGGAATAAATGAACGGGTAGACGTTGAAGAATCCCAGGGCGGGGAACAGCGTGCCTACGAAGAACAGGAACCCGGCCAAGGGGCCGCGGTTGCGCCGGGCGAAGTAAATGAGTAACGCCAGCAACGCGAGCACCGCCAGGGGAAATAGGCATTGCCACCAGACGGACTGGTTCACGGTCCAGCGCGGATAGATGAACGTGAGGTCGGCGGGCCAGATGAGCTTCGTCAGGTAGAAGCAGACGGCGCGTCCGGCGAGCAGGCAACGCTCAAGGAAGGTGAGGGCGTAATCGGATCCCTCGGCGCCGATGTACAGCCTTTCCACCCGCGCGGTGAACAGCCCGCCGCCAATGCCTACAGCGAACCAGGGGAGCAGCGGCAGAGCGTCGCGCTTCCATTCGATCCTTCCGCGCCGCCACCAGAAGACGAGCAACAGGGCGGCGGGCAGCGTGCAAGTGACCGTCTTGCTCAGCATGGCGGTGATGAACAGGACGAGCGCGAAGAAGTACCAACGCCGGCGTCGCGTCTCATCAAAGCGGAGGTACACGAGCGCCGCGGCAAGGTAGAAGACGGCCGAGAGCGTGCTCTTCTGTTCCGAAATCCAGGCCACGGCTTCGACGCACACCGGGTGCAGCGCGAAGACGAACCCTGTGAGCCAGGCGCCCGGCACGGCGAGCTTGCGCAGGATCGCGATCAGCAGGCAGGCCGCCACGGCGTGCAGCAGAACATTGACAAGGTGGTAGCCCAGCACGGCGTCGCCCCACAACCGGTGTTCCAACCAGAAGGCGCTGTGCAGCAGCGGATAGTACTGCTGGGTGGCGCCCACATCGAACCAGATGCTGTAAAGGCTGTGGAGCGAGCGCATCTCCGGCGCGGGCACATGCGCGTCGTCATCCCATAGAAAGCCGCCCTGAAGCGAAGGCCAATAGGCGAAGAGCACCACGCAGAGGACCAGCGCATACGCGAGCACGGGGTGAAAACCGATGCGACGGCCAGTTTCCGCCGGCTGTCTCACCGCGCCCGCCGGCGCCGCTCTGCGCTTTTTTGCCATAGAGAGCCATTGTAAGAAATGCCGGAGCCCGGGCGCGCTACGCCGCCGTGAAGCGACGATCTAGTCCGTAGCGGCCCCGGTCTTGGCGCTCTCAGGATCCGTCATGCCCGCCGCGGCGTACACTTCGGGTTCTTCGAGGGTCTCGCGGAGCAGGAGCTGCTTTACTATGGCGTCAAGCTTGTCGCGGTGCTCGTGGAGCAAACGCCGCGCCTCGGCGTAGCACTCGTCGGTCATGCGGTGAACTTCTTCGTCGACTGCATTCAGCACGGCGTCCGAAGTCCCCGCCATGCGCGGATCGCCTTCCGCGGGCAGGGCGGACAGCTTGCCTACGCGGTCCGACATGCCCCACCGGCCCACCATGGCGCGGGCGATGCGGGTTACCGTTTCCAGGTCGCTCTCGGCGCCGTTGGTCACCGCGTTGAACACTTCCTGTTCCGCGGCCATGCCGCCCAACGCACCGACGATCCGGCCTCGAAGGTAGTTCACGTCGTACCCGTAGCGGTCCGTCTCCGGGGTGGACAGGGTAACGCCGAGGGCGCGGCCTCGAGGGATGATCGAAACCTTGCGCACCGGATCGGCGCCCGGCTGTAACATCCCGAGCAAGGCGTGACCGGCTTCATGATAGGCAGTGCGCCGCCGCTGATCCTCGGGCATCACCACGTTGCGGGCGGCGCCGAGTTGGACTTTTTCCAGCGCGTCCGTGAAGTCGCGCTGCGAAACGGCATCCTGGCGGCGCCGGGCCGCCAGCAAGGCTGCCTCGTTGACGAGGTTGGCGAGGTCCGCCCCCGTCATGCCGGGCGTTGAAGCGGCCAACTGGTCCAGGTTGGCATCCGGGGCGAGGGGGACCTTACGGGTATGGACGCGGAGGATGGCGGCTCGGCCCTTGCGGTCCGGCGGATGAACCATGATGGTCCGGTCGAAGCGGCCGGGCCGCAGCAGGGCAGGGTCAAGGACGTCCGGGCGGTTGGTGGCGGCCAGCACGATCACGCCTTCATGTCCGGAGAAGCCATCCATCTCGGTCAGGATCTGGTTCAGCGTCTGCTCCCGCTCGTCGTGGCCGCCGAAGGCCACTGCGCCGGCCCGCGTGCGTCCGATGGTGTCTATCTCGTCAATGAAGATGATTGCGGGCGCGACCTTGCGGGCTTCGGCGAACAACTCGCGGACCCGGCTGGCGCCCACGCCGACGATCATCTCGATAAACTCCGAAGCGCTAGCTCTGAAGAACGGAACATTCGCCTCGCCCGCCGTGGCGCGTGCCAGCAACGTCTTGCCGGTGCCGGGAGCACCGGCGAGCAGCACGCCCTTGGGCGCACGCGCCCCCAGACGCTGATACTTGTCCGGGTTGCGGAGATAATCGACCACCTCGTTGATCTCCGCCTCGACCTCGTCGATCCCGGCGACGTCCTCGAAAGTGACGCGGATCGAGCCGGGCTCGACGGGCTTGCTCGTGCCGCCTCCGAACAGCCCGCCACTCATCATGGATTTCTGACGTTTGAAGATCCAGACATAGAACAGCGCCAACAACAGGAACGGCGCCACCGAGATCAGCAGATTGGTGAACAGGCCGCGTTCCTGCACGAGCGGCGTCGCCCGCACCGTTGCCTGGCTGGCCGCGAGTTGAGTCAATAGGTCGTCGGCGGCGAAGGTCGGCCGCTCGGTGGTGAACTTCTGGTAAGTCCGGCCCTGCTCGCCGGGCATCGGAACCGCTTTCTTCAAGACTCCCTGAATCGTGTCGCCGCGGGAGAATACCTCGGCCACGTTCTTGTCGGCTACCTGGGCCTTGAACTCCGTATACGATACGGCCTGCGGCCCGCCCAGGCGGTCTTGCATCGTCAGCAGACCGAAGAACAACAGATATCCCACGAGAAGCACCACCGCTGCCGTCCAACGGGGTCGCGGCTTGGGTGCCTGCCCTTGCGGCAATCCTTCCGTGCGCCACGGCGGCGGAGGCGTCTGTGACGCCGGCCGGCTCTCGCGCTTCAAATTGGATGGCTGCGAGCCATTCTTCTCGGCCATGAGTTTGCTCCTTGGCGCCGATGCGCACACGCACCGACGTGTCAATTGTACGACGCCGGGATTACGGCCGAGTGCGCGCCCAAAGAACCGCGCCGGATTCGGCGTGCATCCGGTTCTGATATCCTTATCACTGGCATCTTGTAATTCGTCCGCAAAAGGAGAGACGCACGTGAAAGTCGGAGTTCTGACTGCGTTATTTGCCGACCTGAGTTTCGATCAGGTCATCGAGAAGATGAAGGGTTTGGGCATCGACACCGTCGAGCTCGGCACGGGTGGTTATCCTGGCGACCCGCACTGCAAGTTGTCGATGCTGGAGAACAAGTCCGCGCTGAAAGAGTTCAAGCAGAAGCTGGCCGATAACGGCATCACCATCAGCGCGCTGAGCTGCCACGGCGAGCCGCTGCACCCGAACGCGGCTATCGCCAAGGCGTCGCAGGAAACCAACCGCAAGACCATTTTGCTGGCCGAGAAGCTAGGGATCCCCGTGGTCGTCGACTTTTCAGGTTGCCCGGGCGACAGCGACAAGGCCAAGTATCCGAACTGGGTTGTCTCCCCGTGGCCGCCGCACTACCAGGAATTGCTTGCCTGGCAGTGGGAGAAGAAGGTCATCCCTTACTGGTCCAAGCGGACCAAGTTCGCCGCGGACCACGGCGTGAAGATCGCACTCGAAATGCACCCGGGCTTTGTGGTCTACAGCCCGCAGACGATGCTGAAGCTGCGTGCGGCTTGCGGCAAGAACATTGGCGCGAACTACGATCCGAGCCACATGTTCTGGCAGGGCATCGATCCCATCGCCGCCATCCGCGTGCTTGGCGACTCCATCTTCCACGTTCATGCCAAGGATACGCAGATCTACCCGTACAACCTGCCCAAGTCCGGCGTGTTGGACATGAAGCCGTACACCGATGAAGCCAACCGCGGCTGGATCTTCCGCACGGTGGGCTACGGGCACGACGAAGCCTGGTGGCGGGAGTTCGTTTCCACGCTGCGGATGTACAAGTACGACTACGTGCTGTCCATCGAGCACGAAGACAGCCTGATGTCGCCCGACGAGGGTTTCACAAAGGCGGTGAAATTCCTGAAACCCATCGTCATCGAGCAGAAACCCGGCGTCGCCTACTGGGCGTAAGCCGGACCCGCGAGGAAAGATACGCAACTGATGAAGGCCACCCGCAGGGGTGGCCTTGTCTTTTTACGCAGGAAGGAGAACCGGGATGAGCGATGTAGTGAGCAGTTTCTCGATTTCCACGGAACAGGTTGGGGCTTATGAGTTCAGGGTGAAGTTCGACAAGGACCACTACCCGGACCTGACCATGGATGAACCCGCACCGCTGGGCAAGGACACCGGTCCCAGCCCCGTACGCATACTCGCTGCGGCTGTTGGCAACTGCCTGGCCGCAAGCCTGGTATTCTGCGCCGCCAAGCGGGGTGTTCAAATCAAGTCGATGCGCGCCAGCGTGCGGGCTGAAATCGTGCGGAATGAGAACAAACGGTTAAGGGTAGGCAGGATGGAGGTTGAGATCGATCCCGGACTGGAGGCAGAGAGCATAGAGAAGATGAAAGCCTGCCTGCCTGCGTTTGAAGACTTCTGCACGGTGACGGCCAGCGTCCGACAGGGCATCGACATTGTGACGCGTGTAAAGGGCCTCTGACAGGCGCCGGAGGCCCTCCCGCTTACCAGCGATTCCGTCCCTGATTGCCGCGTCCGCCGCCACCACCGTTGCGGCCGCGTCCGCCACCACCACCGCCCGGGCGCCGGCCGAAACCGCCACCGCCACCGCCTTCACGCGGAGGCCGGGCTTCATTCACTACGAGGGCGCGCCCCTGCATCTCTCGCCCGTTACAGGCTTTGATCAAGGCGTCTGCCTGGCTCTGGTCATTAACGACCACAAATGCGAATCCCCTGGACACCCCGGAGAAACGATCGCGGACAACACTGACTTCATCCACTGCAAAACCGGCGCTGGTGAACATCTCCTGAAGTTCCGCTTCTCCGGCATTGTAAGGAAGGTTCCCTACAAAGATCTTCATCGTGCTCTCTCCTCGAAACGATTGGTTGAAGGTCACTTGCTCGCCAGGTGTGGGTGGGCTAAGAGGCGGCTATCACTTGCATCCCGGTCCGCTCCTCCAATCACATTCATAATGGCAGAATGCCGGGCGCGGAGCAAGGGAACAAATGCAATACCCGCGGCAGCCTGCGGGACCAAAACGGCCTGAAAGGCGGTTTCAAGAGGCCGAACGGCTATAATCGAATCTCAGTGGTCCCTCTCATCACCCCGCGCATGGTCGCGGACCTGGCCGCTGGATGCGGCCTCGAACTGGCCGGCGTGGCCCCGGCCGGGCACATCCCGGACTATGCGCGGTACACGGAATGGGTTGGCGCGGGTATGGCCGGCCGCATGTTCTACCTTACCGATCACCGCGCAGGGGTGCGCGCGGACCCTCGGCTGCTGCTCGCCTCGGCGCGTTCGGTGATCGTGGTGGGCAAACTTTACAACACCGGCGCGCCGCGCTCGGTGGACCCGCGGCCCCCCGGCCGGGGCTGGATCTCCCGCTACGCCTGGGGCGAGGACTACCACGGGATTGTCCGGGACGGTCTGGAACGGTTGGCTGGGAAGCTGCGCGACGCTGTGGGGCGGGCGTTCGACTACAGGACCTGTGTGGACACCGCGCCGCTGCTCGAACGGAGCCTGGCGGCGCGGGCCGGATTGGGCTGGATCGGCAAGAATACGTGTCTTATCAATCAATTACATGGCTCGTGGTTCTTCCTCGGTGAACTGTTGGTGTCGCTTGAGATCGGGGTGGGAATCCCGGCACCAGACCGCTGCGGCAGTTGTACACGCTGCCTTGACGCCTGTCCCACGCACGCCCTGGTGGCGCCCGGAGTGCTCGACGCGCGCCGGTGCATCTCGTACCTGACCATCGAGTTGCGCGGCCCGGTTGATTCGGAGCTGCAGCCCGGAATGGGTACGAACGTTTTTGGGTGCGACATCTGCCAGGATGTTTGCCCCTGGAACCGCCGCGCGCCGGCGACCGGCGACTCCCGCTTCGAGGCGCGCCACTTCGCTCCGGCACTCGACGAACTTGCGCAGATCGATCGAGCTGAGTTCCGGCGGCGCTTTCGAGGATCACCCGTCGAGCGGGCCCATTACGACGGCTTCGCGCGCAATGTCGGGATCGCTCGAGAGAACTGCAAACGCGATGGCTAGAATGAAAGTAGATGGCATTGTTCTTGTTGGTCCTGTTGTGTCTGGTCCTGCCTGCGCGGGCGCAGGACCCCGGCATGGTGTCCGCGTTTCAGCACTTCTATAACCTCGAATACGACGAAGCTATCGCACAGTTCGAACGCGGCGTGAAGGAGCAGCCCGAAAGCCCGGAACGCTGGAACCACCTCGCGCTGGCCATCTTGTTCCGCGAAATGCTCCGGTCGGGCGCTCTCGAGAGTGAGATGGTGACCGGCAACAACGCGTTTCTACGCCGGCCCAAGATGAATCCGAGCCCGGAGGTTCAACAGGAGTTCACCGGAGCCATCGGCAAGGCCATGTCCCTGGCGCAAGCGCGCTTAGCCAAGAATCCCAGAGACACTGGTGCGCTCTATGCGCTGGGCGCATCGTACGGGATGCGCGCCGACTTCAACTGGCTGGTGCGAAAGGCTTGGCTCGACTCCCTGCGTGACGCTACCGCCGCGCGGAAGTACCACAACAAAGTGACCGAGATCGATCCGTCTTTCACGGATGCGCGCCTTGTACAGGGCACCCACGACTACATTGTGGGAAGCCTGCCGTTGGCCTATAAGCTGCTCGGCTTCCTGGTAGGGTTCCACGGCGATAGGGAGACCGGCATCCGTACGCTGCAATTGGTGGCGCGGAAAGGCCGCCTGAATAAGGTAGACGCCGAAGTGTTTCTGGCGGCCATCTATCGCCGCGAGCACCGCGCCAAGGATGCCCTGCCGTTGCTGGCGGATTTGACCCGCCGCTACCCGCGCAACTACCTGTTCCGCTTCGAGACGTCCCAGATGTGCAGCGAGATCGGCGACAAGACCTGCGCCCTCGGAGCGTTAGCAGAGATCGAAGAGTTGAAGCACGCCAACGCGCCGGGCTATCACCGCGTGCCCCTGGAAAAGATCCTTTCGGCGCGCGGCATCGTCCAGTTCTGGTACGGGGACCTGGACGATGCGATCACCAACCTGCGCCGCGTGACAGCCAAGGCGGATGAGGTGGACCTGAATACGGGCGTGTACTCCTGGCTCCGGCTTGCGGAAGCTCTCGATCTGAAGGGGCGCCGCTCGGAAGCGCTATGGGCCTATCGTCAGACCGTGAATTACGCGCCGCAATCAGACGCCGCCAAGGAAGCGCGGAGGTATCTGGACAGCCCATTTCGCCGCAAGCGCAATCTGTAAGTTGCCCTACCAGGTCTTGCGGAACGGATCGCCGTTTTCGGCTCGCGTCTTGGTGGTGTTGGCCACCCACTTGGAAGTGGAATCGAGTTCCTGGGTCCATGCCGATAGCCCGCTGGCATGTTGCGCGATGGCCTCAAAGATGCGATTTGCGATCAATAGGTTGCCGACCTTGTTGGCGTGCACACCGTCGGGGTTGATGAGCCAGTCGGCGCCGCCCTCCGCGCCCCAGGGATCCGCCAGGACGCAGTCGAATTCCCGCGCCAGACTGCGAATGCACTCGTTGTACTTGAGCGTGGCTTCGACGTTTCCCTTGTCGTACGGCGGGTAGCTCTTCCAGCCCGTCATGTAGTAGACCGTGGTGAGCACGATCAGCGGGTCCGAAGCCTGCTTCGCGTCGCGGATGATGGTGGCCATATCCTCGCGAAAGTCGGCTAGCGGCATACCGGCGCGCATGTCGTTCAACCCGTAAGCCAGGATGAACAGATCCGGCTTGAGTTCGAGGACGTCCTTCTTGTAACGCTCCAGGGCGCTGGGCTTGCGCGAATTGGCGTAGCCGGGGCTGCGAGGGGAAATGGCGTTAGCGCCGATGCCCTTGTTGAAGTATTCCACCGGGCGCTGCTGGCAGGCGTTGATGAGCCGGCGCAGCACGTCCGCGTACCGGTCGTCCGGCAGCACCTGCAACCAAGGGCCGCCTTCCACCGTGCTCTCGCCCATGATGACCATGCGCCGGAACGGTTCCTTGCGATAGTCCTTGGGCTTTTCAAAGGAGGGTTGGGCCATGCCTGCGGTCGCCGCGGTGGTTACGGTCGCCGCCAGCACAGAGGAATCCCTAAGGAAACGGCGTCTCTTCATAGACATTTCCCCTTCTCAAACGATGGGGCCCTGGCTGGCGGCTTCCGGATTACGGAATCACTTCCAGCCGGACAGGCTGTTCGATAAACTTCGGCTCTTTGCCAGGCGTAAGCACTGCAACGCTGTAACGCATGGGCTTCGCCTTGGCTGAGACCGTGAAAGTGATGGCTGTCGCCGTCTGTTCCGTGATCTGGCACGGAATGTCGTTCTTGCCGTCTGTGAGAAACACCTGCACGACGCTCTGCTTGCTCAAGTTCTCGCCGTTGGCCTTCACCGCGGCGCCGGCCTTGGCCGATAACGGCTCCACCGACTTGATCGATGGGATGGGGCTTTGGGCGCACAAACACATGGCAACAAGTATCAATGCAGCAAGCAAGAAGACAGAAGATGCTTTCATCTGGAACATTCCTCCACACAAATGCTATTCTGAATCGCCCGCGATTGCAAGTGAGGAAAACCGGTTAGGCCCGCCGAACGTTTCCTAAACGGGCCGCAGTTGGGCGAGCGCTTCGCCGGTGGTCCGCTCCACGTCGGCGTGCAGACTATTGCCGTGTGCGTCCATGGTCACGATGGCAACGAAGTCCTTCACTCTCAGGTGCCACATGGCTTCCGGGATGCCGAATTCCAGCAAGTGTACATCCAACACTTTCTGGATGCTGCGCGCGTAAACCTGCGCCGCGCCGCCGATGGCGTGCAGGTACACCGCCCCACATTCGCGCATGGCGGCAAGTGTTTTGGCGCCCATGCCGCCCTTGCCGATCACGGCGCGTATGCCGTAGCGCCGGATGATTTCCCCCTGGTAGGGTTCTTCGCGAATGCTCGTGGTAGGCCCGGCGGCGTTGTTGAACCACTCCTCGCCGCGCTTCAGCATGACCGGCCCGCAGTGGTAGACAATGCTGCCCGTCAAGTCTACCGGTGCCGGATTCTTCATCAGGTATGCATGCACGTTGTCGCGGCCCGTGTAGATTTCGCCGTTGATAAGCACAACATCGCCCACCTTCAGGGCGCGCACGGTTTCTTCGCTTAAGGGCGGCGTCAACACGATCTCGCGGCCCGTGAGAGGGAACCCCGCGCTCGCGGCCATGCGTTCCACCGTCCGGGCCGGATCCCGATAGATCCAGCTCGTGATGGCGCCGCTCGAAGCCTCCAGACGAACACCCAAGCGCCGGAACGCCCAGCAATCGTATGCCACTGAAACGAAGAAGCTGGCCGGCAGCCGGTTCGCTGCGGTGATCTTGCAGCCGATCAGCGACGCGTTCCCGCCGAAACCCATGGCGCCCACGCCGATGCGATTGGCCTCGTCCATGATTTCGGTTTCGAGTTTGGCGAGCACCGGCTCGGGATTCGTGTCGTCCAGCGTACGGAACAACTGCTGCTTCGCGAGCAGGTAGCCGTTGGCCCGGTCACTGCCGATCGCTACGCCGATGGCGCCGGGCGCGCAGCCTTGTCCCTGTGCTTGCCACACCGAATGCAGGAGGCACTTCTTCACGCCGGCCAGCGTGCGGTCCGCCCGGCCCAAGTGATCGAGTTCGCAGGGCAGGGAGTACTGGATGTTCTTGTTCTCGCAGCCGCCGCCTTTGAGCAGCAGCTTCACTTCGATCGCGTCCTGATCCCACTGCTCGAAGTGCACGATGGGCGTTTCGGGACCAAGGTTGTTGCCGCTGTTCTTGCCGGTGATGGAGTCCACCGAGTTCGGCCGCAGTTTGCCCCGGCGCGTGGCTTCGGCAACTGCGTCCGTAATGGCGCGCTTGATTGCAGGTTGGTCGGCGGCCGGCGGCGTGTGAACCAGGAAGAACGGCATGCCGGTATCCTGGCAGATCGGCGCCTCGCTGTCGTACGCCATGTCGATGTTGGTGGCAATCACATTCAGGGCCTGGTGGGACTGCGTGCCCGGCTGCTCGCCGGCTATGGCCTGACCCATCGCCGCGCGTACGTCCGGAGGAAGATTCGTGGACGTTTCGGAAATCAAAGCCAGCAGACTATCGAACAGGAATTCCATTTATTCCCCTCCGTGCTTTATTTTACCGCCCCGCCGGATTGGTGATACCTTATGGGAAACCTCATGATAGAAATCGGCTTTCACACCGACGCGTTCAACAGTGCCTACTGGAGCTTCGATCAGTGCCTGGACTGGGCGCACCAGCACGGCGTCCATGTGATCGAGTGCGGCACCATCGACGGCGTCTCGTGGATCCACGGCCTTGGCTACCAGCCTCACGTGGCGTTGTGGGAGGATCCTGTAGCCCTGCGCCGCAAGATGGAAAAGCTCGACATCCGGTTCAGCCAAGTGGACGCGGCGTTCCCCCTGTCGAAGCCCGAGGGAGTCACGATCGGCGTCGAGTACGTGCTGCACACCATGCGCTGGGCCAAGCTCGCCGGCTGCCCGCGCGTCGACACCACGGACGACCGGTTCAAGCCATCGTCGATGAGCGAGCGCGAGTGCATGGATCACATGCGGCGCATTTACCGGGAGATCGTCCGCGCCGCTGAGCTGTACGACATCGTCATCAACATCGAACCGCACGGATACTTCACCACCAAGCCGGACTTCATGGAGGAAATGCTGCACTTCGTGGACAGCCCGAATCTGCGCATGAACATGGACACCGGCAACACGTTCATCGCCGGCCAGGACCCGGTGGCATTCCTCAAACGGCTGATCGGGCATGTGAGTCACGTGCACGTGAAGGACGTGAGCGAGAGCCTGGCTGCAGCCGCGCGCGGGGATCTGACCGGAATTGCCGTCAGCCACTGCGCTATCGGCGACGGCGTCAACGCAGCCAACATCCGGGAGTGCGTGAAACTCCTGGTCGAGGCCGGCTATGACGGCGTGTTCAGCCTGGAATGCGAAGGGCAGGGCGGTCCCATGCTGGAGCGCAGCCGGCAGTGGGTCAGTGAACTGATCGAGAGCACGACTAAGAAGAGTTAGGAGCGAGGTCATGGAAGACTTGCGATTGAATGGAACCGGCAACGCCGGGCGGAGATCGTTTATGAAGACGGCTGCCGGCGCCGTATCGGCAACGGCCTTTGGCGCCTATGCGGCCGCCAGCGACACGCTGATGGTCGGCATCATCGGTTGCGGCGGGCGCGGAACGGCGGCCGCCGTGGACGCCATGACGGCGGACAAAGGCATAAACATCGTGGCCATGGCCGACATCCGGCTGGACCGCATCCAGGAGAAGCGCACGCAGTTGAAGCTGAAATTCCCCGGGCGAGTGGTGGTTGACGACGATCATTGCTTCACCGGCTTCGACGCGTACAAACACGTCATCGCTTCCTCCGATGTGGTCATCATCGCCAACGCCGCCAAGTTCCATCCGCTGCACTTGAAAGCCGCGGTCGAGGCGGGCAAGCACGTTTTCGTCGAGAAGCCCCACGCCATCGATCCGGCGGCCATCCATGTCGTGCGTGCCGCCTGCGAACTGGCCAAGCAGAAGGGCCTGAGCGTCATGAGCGGCTTGCAGAGCCGCCACCACATGGGCTACCAGGAGACCATCCAGCGCGTCCACGACGGCGCCATCGGCGATGTGGTGGCCATCCAGGAAACCTGGCTGCGGCCGCCCTACGTGCTGTATCCGCGCGTTCCCGGTCTGAAGGAAATCGAATACCAGGCCAGCAACCAGTATCACTTCCACTGGCTCTGCGGAGACGATATTCCGCAGACGCTGGTGCACAACCTGGACCGTTCGAGCTGGGTGATGCACAACCAGGTGCCAGCGCGCGCCTGGGGCATGGCCGGCCGCAGCACGCTGCACGGCGAAATCTATGGCGATGTCTTCGACCACCACGCCGTGGTGTACGAATTCCAGAGCGGCGTCCGAGTGTATGCATACTGCCGCACCATCGACAGCTGCTACAACGAGAATTCGAGCCTGGTGCTAGGCACGAAGGGCCGCTGCGATCTGCTGAAGCTTCGGATACAGGGCGAGACCAACTGGCAGCACCCCGGCACGAAGTCGAAGGCCAACGCGTACGTGCAGGAGCATGTGGCTCTGTTTGAGAGCATCCGCAATGGGAAACCTGTGAACGCCGGGGACTACATGGTGCGCAGCGCGCTGTTCACGTTGATGGGCCAGTTTTCCTGCTACACGGGCAGCGAAGTGACGCTCGACCAGATCCAGAATTCGCAGTACTGCCACCTGCCGCGTCCGGAAGAGGTGACCGCCAACACGGAGCCGCCGGTTCGTCCCGGTGCAGACGGCATCTACCCGCTTCCGTTTACACCGGGCGTTTCAAAGCTGCTGTGACCAAGCCCGGAATTCGGATCTAGCGGAGTTCGATGCGGACGCTGGCGGTCATGCCAGGCTTGATGAGCGGCGTTGGGCTGGTGAACTCGATGGTCGCTTTGTTGCCCGCCATGGCGGTGACGGCGCCGGAGAGCGCTTCGCCGCCGAGTTCACCAATCTGGATTGTGGCGGGCATTCCGGGGCGCAGGGCGGCGGCCACGTTCGGATCGGGCGATACCGTCACGGAGAGCAGGCCCAGGTCGGCCGCGATCTGAAACAGGTCTTTGACGTCCGGTTTGACGGCGTCGCCGGCCAGGCCCCGGCGGCCGACCACGATCCCATCCACGGGCGAAAGAACCTGCTCGGCTTCGAGTTGAGATTGCGCGTCTTCGAGTTGGCGGTTCTTATCCTCCACGATGCGGCGCGTGCCATCCATCTCTTTGATAATCGCCGCCACCCGCGAATCGGCGGCTTTGGAGACCTCGTCGCTGGTCTCCGAGCTGGTTTCAGCGGATGTGAACTCACGCTCGGCGCGCTCAAAAGTGAGCCGCGGCGTGGCGCCCTCGCCGTACAAGAGCTTCTGCCGGTCGTGTGCCCTGCGCGTCCGGTCCAACTCCGTTCGGGCGCGGGCACGTTCGGCTGCGGCGCGCGAGGCTTCCAGGCGCGCGGCGGACAGCTCGGCTTCCAGACGGTCCAGCCGGGCGGACGCACGATCGGCTTCAAGCTTCGCCTTTTCGTGGGCCGCCTCCAGACCCGTGTTGCTGATCCTCGCCAGCAGTTGGCCTTGGAACACTTCATCGCCTACTTCGGCTAGGAACTCCTCCACGGTGCCCTCCACCGGTGCGCCGACCAGCGTGACGTGCTGCGCCTGGATCTGGCCGCTAAGCGTAACCGCGCCGGGCAAAGCCGCGGCCACCTGGGCCTGTTTCGCTGCGCCCGCTCTTTGGAGCCCGCTTTGATGCCTCCAGTAGAAAAACGCTCCCACCGCCGCGGCCGCCAGCAATACCGCCAAGGAGATCAGGAGCCATTTGCCGCGCATGCTTCGATCATAACAGCCGTGCGCGCGGGGTCCGCTACACTGGAGAGATGGCAAAACAGTACAACGCTCCGCCACCCATGGGCATCGACTCCGCGAAGTCTTACACGGCTACCTTCGAGACGCCGCGCGGCACGATCGTTTGCGAATTGTTCGCCAAGGATGCGCCGAGCACCGTGAACAACTTCGTGTTCCTGGCGCGCGAAGGTTTCTACGACGGTACGAAGTTCCATCGCGTGATTGCGGATTTCATGATCCAGGGGGGCGATCCGACGGGTACCGGCCGCGGCGGCCCCGGCTACCGCTTCGACGACGAACTGAAGAACAACCCGCGCAAGCACAAGGTCGGCTCGCTGTCGATGGCCAATGCGGGCCCCAACACGAACGGCAGCCAGTTCTTCATCACGCACATCGTCACGGACTGGCTGGACGGTAAGCACACGGTCTTCGGCCAGGTGTTGAGCGGCCAGGAGGCAGTGAACGCCGTGCAGCAGGGCGACGTGTTGTCCAAAGTCAGGATCGAAGAGAAGTAGCGCACCGTCTTATCGGAATCCGAAACCCGCGATGGCAATCCCCAGAACGCGCGGATCGCCTCGCGGGTGGTAGGCCGGCGCGGCTCGAAACTCCACTTCGACGTTTCCAGCGGGGGCGGGGCTTAGCGGGAACGAGACCGTCTGCGTACCGGCGCGTGCGAATTCGGCCCGGCCAGCGGCCCTACCGTTCAGAAGGATTTCGACGACCGATTTGCCTGCGTCGGCCAGCAGCATGGAGCCGGCATTCACGGTCAGTTCAAAACGTTGTGCGCCATCTGGGCGGTAAAGCCGCGCCGCGGCGCGCGGCGCAATCCAGCGGTAGGTTTCTTCATTGCTGTACCAACCGCTCGTGAGTTGCCAGACCGGCACGGCCGAATCCATTGCTATATAGGATGCTTCGGGGGAGCCGGCACTCTTCCGGACCGTGCGTAGCCGCCTCTGCTGCCGGTCCCAAACCAGCGTCGCGATGTTTTCCTCCGAAAATGCTTTTTCGAAGCCGCCGTCTTCAATCCAGTAAATATGCAGTTCCACGGGACCTGTGAAGTGGCGAATGGCTCCCTCCACGCCCCACCGGTTCATCGCGGAGGGGGCGCCATCGCAGATGTACGTGCGGACGCTGCGATCGCCGGCGATAGCTTTACCCACCTGTTCCACGTAGGCGCGATTCTCATGGGCGATGGTCAACGCCGTGCGCCGTTCGGCGCGAAGACGGTTGTAATTGAACGGGATCCAAAGCAGAAACGCCGCCGCTGCAATGATCCGGGCGCGGCGCGTCACGATCGGTGGGAACGCCAGCGCCAACCCGGCCATGGGCACATACAGGTAAGCCGAATAGAGACGGTTCGTCAACAGGAGCATCGGGATGAGCGTAAGAACCGCCATCGCCATGCCGAACCACACGCGCTTCCGGCGTACCACGAAAGGCAGCGCCAGCAGCGCAAGACCGGCATAGGACGCCAGCAGCACCTGGGAGGAATAGAAGCGAATGGCGCTCCACAGACTCGCCGGGGTGAAGTGCAAGGCATAGGCGTTCTCTGCGCCACGGTTGAGGAACACTCCCTGGAGCCCCATCACGAGTGAGGCGGCGAGGAACGCAACGAGCGGCTTCCACTTGCGCTCACCCAGCCAGTACTCGTAGCAGACCAGCACCGCCGGCAGCATCACGGCAACTTCCTTGCTTTTAAAAGCCAGCCAGAAGCACAGGAAACTGATCAACCATCTGCGGCGGATCCATGCGTGTATCGAAAGCAGCGAAAATAGCGCGCAAAGGACGTCGAACACGTACATCGGTTTCCAGTAAGCATCGAAGAGCGCCATGTGGAAGGCGAAGAAGATCGCTGCCGCGGCCGAAGTAACACGGTCCGCTTCCAGGCGGCGCGCCAGCAGATACAGCAGCCATACGTTCATGAAGTGCAGCGCGTGGATCCCGGCCACATACCAGGTAAAGCGCAGGCCGGCCGCCGCACTCAGCACTCGGAAGTACATGTGTCCCACGGGGCGGAAATTCACTGGCGAAAGCTGCGGAGAAAGCGCCTCGCGTGCGAAGGTCCCCAGCGATGTGTATGGCGTCCAGGCCAGATTATCGAGTTCGTCGTCCTGGAAGTAGCCTTCGTAGGCCCCGCGATTGGCGATGAGAAACAGAATCATCATCGCGACAAACAGGAGAGCGGCTACAAATCGGGGTCCACGCATGGCTGTTCTCTTGATATAGCACGGGCGGTGTAAGGGACGTCGCCGCTCAGGTCCGGTTGAAATGCCGCAGCGCGGAGCAGATGCGATTGGCGCCCTGGTTCAAGCGGGAAAAGTGTTCTGAAGAAGCGCAGTCGGGTCTATCGGTCCGCAGCGCGATCATGTGCGCCCGGATGGCGTCGAGGCCGCAAGCGCTCTCATGCGCCAGCGAATCGGCCGCTTTCTGTGCCGACTTCAACTCCGCGCGGGTGTTCCTGGCGCGCGCTTTCCACCGGGCCCGCGACCATGCCGCGGCGAAGCAGATGAAGGCGGCGGTGAGCGGCACGCGAAGCAGATCGCCGGCGCGCGGCGGGGCGTCCAGGCTCAACAGGGCGGCGAGTCCCGCGAGGTATGCCAGCACGGTATATGCGGCAATACCGGCCCAACTCATGCGGCTTCTGGCTGTCTCGGCCTCGTGGACGGCGTCGTCCATCGCCACTTGTACGTCGCCGATAGCGGAGAACGTGGCCTGGCCTTGGCTCTTGCTTGGCGCCGCGGTGGGCTCCGGGTTCATCGGGGGGCTGCCTCCATGATTCGGACGAGTTCGCCATCCATCTCCGCCACGGCACCGTGGCGCTCGAGTTTCTTCCACATTCGCGTGTTGTAGATGCAACCGGGATCTCCGGCCGTGATATCGCCTGTATAAGCATAAGCGCGTGCGCGGCAGCCGCCGCAGTAATGGCGATAGTCGCACACGCCGCAGTGGTCGCTCCGGTCCGCGCGGTCGCAAAGCCTGTCGAACAGCGGGTTGTTCCAAATCTCGGTGAACCGGTTCCGGCGCAAGCTGCCGACTTCGATGTCTGAAATATAGACGCACGGCGTCACCGCGCCATTCGGCTGGATTGCGCAGTAGCACCTGCCCGAGCCGCAGCCGCCGATGTAACGGGACAACACCATAGTCTTCTTGCCCTGCCCGCGCCCGGCGTGGCCGGTGGCGAACAGGCCCTCTTCGGGACCATAGACAATGCAGGCACGCCCGAAGGCCGGGGCCGTGGAGATCACGGTCAGCTTGCTGTGCTGTAAGTGATAGGTCAAACGCTCGAGCAAGAGTTCGCGCTGGGAAGGCGTGAGATCGCGGTCGAGAATCTCGCGTCCGCGACCCACCGGTATGAAATTGAAATGCGAGAAGGTGTGGCAACCCAGGTCCTCGGCGAAACGGATGAAGTCGTCCAGCGTGTGTGCCGTCTCGCGCGTGAAACAGACCGCCATGCCCGTGCGGATGCCGGCGGCCACCGCGTTCCTGATGCCCTGGACCGTCCGCTTCCACGCCCCTTCGACGCCGCGGAAGCGGTCATGCTCCTGGGGATTGACGCTGTCGACGCTCACTTCGACGTACTTGACGCCTTCCTCTTTCAAGCGTGCGCAACGCTCCGGCGTGAGCAGCGTGCCATTGGTGGCCACGGTGACGTGGATTCCGCGATCCCGGCATCGCCCCAGGACACGATAGAAATCCTTGCTGACCAGGGGCTCGCCCCCCGCGAAAGCCAGGAAGGGGACGAACTCGCCGGCCAACTGGTCGATGACGTCCAGCTTCTCTTCGGTCGTCAACTCATCTTCGAGCGGCTTGTGGCGGGCGTTCTGATAACAGTGCTGGCAGGTCAGGTTGCAGGCCTGGGTGATGTTCCAAACGACGAACATCGGCGCGGTGTAACGCTGAGGAACGGTCAGGCCGTAGGTAGCGATGCTCTTGGCCGTCAACGTAAGCGCCTTGACCGTCGGAGGGTGATGAAACAGGTGCTGCTTCATCGTCTCCTTGTCCAGGCGCGCCTTCTTCAGTCCCGCCGATATCGCCAGGCTGGGCAGCGCCCAAAACCGCTTCTCCCAGCCGGTGAGCGCCGGGTTCTCGTAGTTTTCGCACAGACGTTCGAAGAAGCACTTGCCGTCCGGCCCGCGGCGCGTCATCCACTTCAGGACACTGTGCACGCGTGGATTCGACAAAACATCTTCTAGAGCGTGGTGGGACCGAGGAAGCCCAGTTGTAAGTCTGCTTACCTGGAGCCTTGAATGCGTCGATCCCTCATCACAAGAATCGAAGCTTCGCATCTCTGTTCAGGTGGACTAGTTCAATTCTAGACCACCTGCTGTCTGACGTTAAAGAACGTAGTTGAGTTTCTTCGTCTACCTGGGGATGAGAAAACACTTGCCGAGCGGAGCGATTCATCGGACACTTGAAGTTCAGGGAGGAATGTTGAATTTGAAGCTTTCCGAAGGGGCCGTAGTGCGCGAGCCGGCCGACCGCTGGACCGTCATGGATGCCAGTGAGCTTTACGACGTCCAGAGCTGGGGCAAGGGCTACTTCTCGGTGGGCCAGAACGGCAACCTGCTCGTACACCCGACCAAGGACAGCAGCCGCTCCATCGACCTGAAAGAGCTGGTCGACACGCTTGTGCTGCGCGGCATCTCGCTGCCTATCCTTGTTCGTTTCGCCGAGATCCTGAAGCATCGCCTGGGCGAAGTCCACGACGCTTTTGAAAGCGCCATCACCGAGCACGGCTACCAGGGCGGTTACTGCTGCGTGTATCCCATCAAGGTGAACCAGCAACGGCAGGTAGTAGAGGAGGTTTACGGATTCGGCCGCCCGTTCCGCTTCGGACTCGAGGCTGGTTCCAAGCCCGAGCTACTGGCCGTGCTGGCCATCGCGGATAACGACACCCCGATCATCTGCAACGGCTTCAAAGACGACGAGTACATCGAGATGTGCATGTTGGCCAAGAAAATCGGCCGGCAGATCATCCCGGTAGTGGAGAAGTACACCGAGCTGGATTTGATCATGGATTACGCCGCGCGCGTGGGCGTTCGGCCCTGGATCGGGCTGAGGATCAAGCTGGCCAGCCGCGGCTCCGGCCGCTGGAAATCCTCGGGCGGGTACCGTTCGAAATTCGGCCTGACGGTCAGCGAGGCGTTGCGCGCGCTCGAACAGCTCAAGCAGGCCGGCATGGAGGATTGCGTCGGCCTGTTGCACTTCCACCTCGGCAGCCAGATCACCAACATTCGCCAGATCAAGGGGGCGGTTATCGAGGCGGCGCGCGTCTACGCCGAACTGAAGAAAGCCGGCGCCGGTCTGCAGTACCTGGACGTCGGCGGGGGCCTCGGGGTGGACTACGACGGCTCGCAGACCGATTTCGAGTCGAGCGTCAACTACACGCTGCAGGAGTACGCCAACGACATCGTCTACCACGTCCAGAACGTCTGCGACGAGGCCGAGGTCCAGCCTCCGACGATCATCAGCGAGAGCGGCCGGGCCGTGGCCGCGTACCACAGCGTGCTTGTGTTCAACGTGCTCGGTGTGAGCGGCCTGGGTGAAGAGGAATGCCCGCTCGATCTACCCGATGACGCCGAGCAACCGTTGTTCGATCTGGCCGAGACCTACAAGCACCTGAGCGCCAAGAATCTGTTGGAGAACTTTCACGATGCACAACAGGCCCTTGACCAGGCGCTGAATCTTTTCAGCCTGGGCTACCTGACGCTCAAAGAACGCTGCCTGGCCGAGAACCTCTACTGGAGCATCTGCCGCCGCATCCAGCGCATGGCGCAGGAACTCGAGTACTTCCCGGAAGAGTTGGAAGGCCTGGAGAGCATGCTCTCCGACACCTATTTCTGCAATTTCTCGCTGTTCCAGAGCATGCCGGATTCGTGGGCGGTCAAGCAGCTATTCCCGGTGATGCCAATTCACCGCCTCGATGAGCCGCCCGCCCGCCACGCCATCCTGGGCGACATTTCCTGCGATTCCGACGGTAAGATCGACCAGTTCATCGACCGCCGCGACGTGAAGCGCACACTGCCCCTGCACTCGTTCAACGGCGACCCCTATTACCTGGGCGTGTTCCTGTTGGGAGCTTATCAGGAGACTCTGGGCGATTTGCATAACCTGTTCGGCGACACCAATGCCGTGCACGTGAGCCTGAATGAAACCGGTGAGGTCGTCCTGGATACGGTGGTAAAGGGGGATACCGTCCGCGAGGTGCTCGAGTACGTGCAGTACAACTCACAGACGCTGCTCGACCAGTTCCGGCAGAACGTGGAATCTGCTGTGCGCGAAGGCAAGATCGGTTACGAGGAATCCGGCCGCCTGCTGCGCTTCTATGAAGACGGCTTGTACGGCTACACCTATCTGGAAGACGCACACGGCCGGTAGGGGTCGGATATTGCGACTTCCGTGAGTGGCCCCTTGTTCTGTAAGGGGCGCATATATGCGCCCCCTACAAGGTTTCCTTCCACATCAACTCCGCGTCGCTGCGGCGCACGTATTCAGCTTCGGCGGCGGCGGGGTCCGGCGCGCACCCGGCGAGGAACATTCCATGCGCGATCATGCCGATCGCTCCGGCAACAGCGCGAGGAGTTGCGGTGAACGTGGCTGACGCGAAACGGGTCGCGGCGAGCGCGCTCCGAAAACGCGACGGATCGGGGGACACGAACTCCAACTGGCCCTCCGGCAGTGTTTCGAGCCACGCCGGAAGCTTCATGACCACTTCGTCGCGTACCGTTTCAAGCGTCTCGTTGAAGACCGCGCCGTAGATTTCGCCCCTGCGTGCGTCGAGCACCGCTGCCCTCAACGGCGCCGTCCCGAACCACGCCACCGCCTTCAGGTTCGACACCGTGATGAGCGGCTTTGATGCGGCTTCTGCCAGGCCCTTGGCAGCGGCCAGCCCCACACGCACTCCCGTGAAGGAACCCGGCCCGGCGGCGGCCGCGTAGCAGTCGGCGTCGAGTGCGTTCCAGCCATGGCGCGCGAGCACCCCCGCCAGCATGTCGAAGAGAACGTGGCCGAAGCCGTCGGTGGAATGCATGGGCGTTTCTTCCACCACCCGGCCGTCTTCGATGAGCGCAAGGCTACCGAACTCCGAGGTCGCATCAAGTGAGATTATGCGCGGCATTAACGTGTGATCCTGATCACCTTGTCTACGAAATACACTTTGCCGAGCGAGTTCATGGCGGCCACGCGCAGGTTCATCACCGCCGGATAATCGCCCGCAATCGACGGCGGGATCCTGAACGTGCCCTCGGCTCCCGAGCCCAGTACGCGATAGCCGCGGCCGCTTGCCGTCGCCTCGCCCGTCCACAGGTACATCATGTTGCGCGTGGCGCGCGTTTGGCGCTTCAACCGCACGGCGAACTTTGCGGGCGCGTTCACCTTCAGCGTGTCCGCGGCCGGTTCCACCATCTCGTAAGGCGTCTTCTGCACGTTCTGCTCGACTTCCTGCAACATCAGGGGGTACTCGCGCGAAGTGAACTTGTAGCTTCTGAGCATGCCTTCCTTGCGGCCTTCGCGCGAGATGTGCAGCACCCAGTCGTGCGACTTGTCGGGCGGCTCGCCCACGTAGCGCTCGCCCTTGAAATCCTTCTGCTGCAGGGATTCGCCGGTCTGCGGATTGAACCAGGCGATATCGTAATTGTGCTTCTCGATGGCCACTTCTACGGTGCCGGGCTTTTCCACATAGACGATGTACTCAACACCCTCCAGGGCGATGCAACGGCCGCCGTCGACATCGAAGTACGGTTCCAGTTCCCAATGGCGCGTGCGCGAGAAGAAGTCGAACCACGCCGTCATGACTTTCGCGCCCGGCGACTCGGCGTACTTGGCGTCGACAGGAATCGTCTTGCTCCCGGCTGTGCCTGTGTTGCCGAACGTCGGGTACTGCCCGTTCATGGTGGCGTTCCACAGTCCGTGCCGGAACGTGTCCAGATCCGTGTCGTGCGGGAGGGCCCGGCCGGCTCCCGAATCTTCGTAAGCGAATCCCGTGTTCACGAACGCCACCGGATAAAGCTGATGCTCGATGGCTCCGAGAGCGTCGTTCGAGGAATGATACACGACGTAGTTCATCCAACCATCGGCCAGCAGCGGTGCTGACGTGGCCGCGGCGTGAGTCGAGCGCGGATGGCCGAACGGATCCAACTGTTTCAGCGCCTGCCCCAGTTCCTTCAAGACGGCGCGCGCGTCGTCGTAGCTCTCAAATTCCTCGACCAGTTGCCAGGTGACGTTCATGGACGCGTAGCGCGACACCATATAGCGCAGGTAGCGCTCCCGCTGCTGCGCTTCCGGGAACAACCGCGTGAGCTGGTTGGCGTCGCCGCCCAGCACCAGGTCCACCGTGATGCCGCGGCGGTTGATTGCGAGGATGCGCGCGTCGAGTTCGCGGAAGCAAGCGATGCCCGGCTGGTTCGCCGAAGGAAACGTCTTGGGGAGATCCGCATTCCATCCCAGTGCCAGGCCGCGCATGTGAGTGAATTTCTGCTTCGCGCGCGCATCGAGGATCTGGTCGAACGTGCCGCGGTCGATCAAGCCGAATCGATAGCAAGTGTCGCCCATCCACAGGTGCGGCTGGTTGTTCTCCCCCGTGGCCCAGTGGTGCATGTTGGCGGGGCGCACGAAGCCCGGCACGTCGGCCGTGGCGGCCGTGAAGTGTCCGAGTTGATTATCCAGGCGCGTGATGTTGCTAGTGATGCGGTAGTCCCAATCGCCCGGATCGATCGGCGTGAAGCGGATCACCATGCGTCCGCCGCCGTCCCAATAGGCCGGCATGAGGAACGTGCGATGGCGTGGAGAGCGGAATTCGCCGCGGATTTCGACGCTCGCGTATGGATTCGGGTGAGCCGCGGCCTCGGATGCGGTCAGTTCGAAGACGAACTCGCAGGGCGTGTAAATGGGCGTGTTCTGGCACGGCGGCGTCTGCGCGAACAAGCTCGCGGCAGCGGCCAGCGCGGCGGGAAGCAGCATCCGCATACTCACTAGTCTAGCTGCCTTTCGCGCCACGGTAGGTTTTCTTCATTCCGCACTGAGACGCTGAGGTTCGCGGCCGTTATCTACGAATAGCCCGCGAGATCACGTCTTGAGGGAGCCAGCGGCTCAGAATCATAACGGCCACATCCATATCGTCCGCGAAGCGCGATCGTGCCGACTCCCAGAAGCTCGAAAGCGGGTGGGCACCGTTGGGACGGTTGTTGCCCCGGTAATACTGGATCCGTTCAAGCAATCCGTATTTGCCGTCGCCGAGCGCATCACGGAAGGTGTCCCGCAACTCCCTCGGGTTGCCGGGCTTAAGATGTGTCAGCAGATCTTCTTCCAGCGCAGGATCGGTTTGCGGCAGCCGTGCGTATTCAGATTGGATATCGGTCAAAAGCGTTGGCTCGTCTTCGGAACGGGCCAGCAAGTCTTTGAGAGCTGCTTCGATCCGTTTCCATTGCGCGGCCCGGCCGGCGATGTCAGCAAGCTGGCGCTTAACCAGTTCTAGATCGCCTTCGTAAGTGCCATCTTCGAAAAGACAGTACGTTACTTTGGTGCTCATTCCCCTCAAGTCGCCCCTCTGGTCGGATTCCGTCCGGTGCCCTGCGCTCACCTCGAACGTCGTGCCTGGTAGTGCTCTTGTGTATTCATTCCGGGCCAGGGCAAACGTTGTTGAGGCGGGACCTCCGGCTTGCCCTCCATCCAGACTCTTGTATTCGAAGCCCAACGACACCAATCGCCGGGGCGATACATTGCGAAATTCCAAGCTACATCCGCCCTGACTCTGTGGCGCTCCTTCGAGCTTGAGGGAGGGAGGGAGTACGAAGTTTGCCGGGTTGAACAAGCAGCTGGCCGGTGATATCCCGAGACGGAAACGAAACACAGGTAGGCCGTAGGATACGCCGGCATTCACCACCAAGGATCCGGTTTCAGGAACGGTGTAGGAGCCGAGCGGCACCTTGGTCTGCCCTCGCGTAGGGTCGCGCATCTCAAAGGGATCCGAACCCGCGGGGGATTCCTCGCCCATGTATGCCCATAGTTTGAGGTCAACCGCACCCGATGTGGTGTCGGGTTCAACGAGGAGTTTCTTGTGATGATTCCGGTCACCGTTGTGCAATCGAAAAGAAGTCAGAAAGACTCCGTACCCACTCCTTTGCGGCACGGGCAACGCGACGAAAGCGCCGACCTCATCGCTTACTACCAGTATTGAACGCGGATCGCGTGCTGCGGGCCTGCCTGGCGCCGGTAGAGCGGAGGGTGTAACCGCCTGGATCGGTTCGCTTCGCGCGACGGGCATCGACTTGGAGGCGACTACGGGCGGTTTCAACGCTTCTCCTGATCGCGCGGCGGTGGCCGGGAACGGTCGTGCGGCTGCGATTATGTACATGAGCGGGATCGCGAAGACGGCAAGAACGAGCACCCCCGCGCGCGTCAGCGGCCTGGAGAGCTTTCGGCTGGAGCTTAGTATGCGATCAATTCGTTTCGTCGCGGACCCGCATCGTGCCATCGGTACGCCTTCCCAGACTACGCGCTGGGGCGCCCGCCCGAGAAAGTCAAGCACTGCTTCGGCGTAAAGATTGCAGTCAGCCGTGGCGCGCAAAGCGTCGTCGTCGCTTGCCGCTTCGGCCAGTTCCGCCGTGAGGGCGCATAGCCACCACGACAGCGGATGAAACCAGCACAGGTTACGAAAGACGGATGCTGTTGCCTGATGGAGCGGGTCGTGCCGCTCGATGTGTGCTCGCTCATGCGCTCTTACCGCATCCAGTTTCCAGGACGGCCATTCGCGCCAGTCGGTGGGCAGGAGGGTGACCGGACGGAACACGCCCACGGTGACCGGCACGGTGACGTCCTTCGATTCGCGAAAGCCCGGGAGTATCCCGGCGCTCGCCCGCACCAATTTGCGGCTAAGCCACAGGCCGATCGCCAGACGGACCAGGCCCGCGAGCGCTACCGCCGCCCAAACCCACATCGCCACCAC
>JAJFUV010000194.1 GCA_021372245.1 Terriglobales bacterium | reverse complement strand
CCTCGAGTTGGCGCTGCCCTTCCGGCTCGCGGAGGTCGCGAATGTGGCCGGGATAGATGGCGATGCCCTCCCACCTGAGATGCGGCAACCGCGCTACGTCCCGAACCAGGCTCAGAAGCGCCTCGCCCGGTTGGACGCCCACGCGGCAGTACCCCGCATCCGCTTCCGTCAGGATGCCCAGTTCGACGTGTCCGGCGCTCGCGGCGTCGCTCAACGCGCGCGCCACCTTGATCGAGTCCAGTGCCACGATCACCCGTGTGCGGCGGGCCACTTCCACCAGCCGAGGCATTTTCGCGCTGCCGACCACCGGGTAGGCGAACAGCAGGTCCTCGGGAGAGGCGTTCAGCATCACCTCCGCCTCGCTCACCTTGGCCACCGAAAGGCCGGCCGCGCCGAGATCCAACTGCTTCCGGCCGATGGCCGGGATCTTGTGCGTCTTGGTGTGCGGGCGCAGGCGCAAGCCGTGCGCGCGCGCGTAATCGGCCGCGCGCCGCAGGTTCCGCTCCATGATGTCGAGGTCAATGATGAGTGCTGGAGTATCCAGGTCTTGAATTCGCATTGTCTGTTTATTTGAACTGAAGAACGATCTTGCCGCCACCGCCGCTGTAAACCAGTTGGAGATCCTTGGACTTGTGCTTACCTTCCAGGAAGAAATAGAGCAGCCCCGAAACCGGCTCGCTGGTCTTCTTCTCCGGAAGGATCTTCTGTTTCAGGGCGTCGAGGGTAGGATTGGACCTCGTCTTGCCGCCGCTTTGCACGGTGCCTTGTGCCGCGGTATCACCGCCTGCGTTGCCCATGGATCCGCCCGTGCCGCCCAGGCGTCCCGGCTGGCCCACGGTGCCGCCCCAAACCGGGCCATTGTTGTCGCCCATCATCGCTCCGCCGGCGCCGCTGCTTGAGACCGTCAGGGTTCCCTGCCCCGCGATCTGGCTGGGAGCAAAGGGCTGGCACTTCTGCCCGTCTTTGAAGGAGCGCAGCATGAAGTCGTCGCGCAGGACGGAGAGCGGACTCTCGCCGCGGGGCACTAATCGCACGTCGATCACGATGTAGTCTCCATCCAGCGGGTGACCGATCAGGGTGGTGATCGCGGACTTGTCCGTGTAGAGCGTAGCGGTGATCTCCGCCGATTCGCCCTCGCCGCGTGCAGTGGCGGGCGGTTTCGTTTCGGCCGCCCACACACAGATGGCCGCAACCAGAAGCAGGGGGGCTAAAAGGTATCGGAATGCCATACAGGGGCCCTCACCCGCGATTATACGCCCCTTTTTCTCTTGACATCGCGCCGCTTTAATGTTACATATTGTAACGCTACAATGTTTAACAGAAATAAATCGCGCAAGCCCCTCAGCGAACTCGAACACCTCGTCATGGACCTGGTCTGGTCCCGCAACACCGCCACGGCCGAGCAGATCCGGGAGGCGCTTCAGGCTCGCCGCCCCATGAAGGAATCCACCGTCCGCACGATCTTGCGGCGGCTGGAGCAGAAAGGCTACGTGCGCCACCGCGTCGACGGCCGCACTTACATCTATACCGGCAATGAAGCGCCGCAGAGCGTGGCGGCGCGCGCCGTGCGGGGTATCATCGACCGATTCTGCGGCGGCTCTGTGGAAGAGCTGCTCGTGGGCATGGTGGACAACGACATCGTGGACGAGCGCGAACTGGAACGGCTGGGACGCAGGATCGCCCGGCGCAAGGACAAGAGCAAGGGAGATTGAGATGTCAATCGATGCAGCCGTCGTTTCTCTTCTGGTCAGTGTGAGTGTGCGGGTCGCCGCAGTGGCGGCGCTGGCCTGGGTAGTCCTGTTTGTCTGCCGTGTCCGAAGGGCGGATGTGCGGCACGCCGTCTGGTCGCTGGTGCTGGCGGCGATGCTCGCGGCCCCGCTGCTCGTGTGGTTTGCACCGTCGCTCACGTTGCGCGTGGGACATCCGGCCGCGGCGCCCGATGCGATACCCTCGCGGCAGGTCCCGCTGGTAGTCTCGTCTACGGTGCCGGATTCGCCCTTAGCGCTCCCAAGCTCGCCGGTTTCCGAGCGGCTTCAGTGGAACTGGCAGTTCATGCTGTGCGCGCTATACGCCGCCGGTGCGTTGATCATGTTGGGCCGGCTGGTTTGCGGCTACGCGATGGCCCGGCGGCTCATCCGGTCCAGCAAGGCCATCGACAAACCCTTCACAACCGGCATCCGGGTGGCCGAGTGCGGCTGCATCACCGTACCAGTCACCATCGGATGGGTGCGACCGCGAATCCTTCTGCCGGCCGGCTGGCACGAGTGGGGCGAAGGCAAGTTGCGCGCCGTGCTGGCGCACGAAGGCACGCACGTAAGGCGAGGAGACTATCTTGTGGGCTTGCTCGCGAGCCTGAGCCGCGCGCTGTACTGGTTCCACCCTGTCGCCTGGTGGCTGGAGCGTGCGCTCATCGCGAACGCCGAGAAGGCCTGCGACGATGAAGCCATCGTCCTCACCGGCAACCGCGAGCAGTATGCGGGCGCCTTACTCGACATGGCCGCCGCCGTGCGCGCCGGCCGTGGACGCCTGGTCTGGGAAGCCATGGCCATGGCGCGGCCGAATCAGGTGCGCCATCGAATCGAATTGGTTCTGGACGAAACTCGTGGCCTGGCACCCGGGCTAAGTAAAGCGCGTTGGGCCGCCCTGGTACTCGCCTGCGTTCCGCTCG
>JAJFUV010000173.1 GCA_021372245.1 Terriglobales bacterium | reverse complement strand
GAGCATCTCGTTGATGGCGCAGGACACGATGGGCATGGCTTCATTGTCGAAGTGGCGGAACGGCCACGCCGGGAAGTCGAAATTCTTGCGGGTGGCCGGGTCGCGGGGATGGTTCAGCAGCCAGCGGTTCTCGGCCTCGGGCTTAAAGACATAATACGGACCGTAGTGTCCGAATCCCTGCGGGTAGAACTGCCAGGTCGACACGCTGTGCGCCAGTTCTGCGGCCAGTTCCTCGGCCAGGCCCAGCCGCGCCAGGACGATCGTGTACGGGCACCAGCCCATGCACTGGTCGGCGCGCCCCTCCATGTTCGAAGGCTTGCGCGAGTTCGGGTCGATGTCCGCGGTGGGATGCAGGCGCACCTGCGTCACGGCGGCCTTGAAAAGGTCCGTGCCGCGTTGCGACAGCCCGATAACGTCCGAGGGATACACCGTGGCCAGCTCCGGATCGGGCAGCCCGTAATACACCATTTTGTCGGTGAGGTGGGCGTAACGATTGCGCAGCCACTGCCCTTTCGGATCCTTGCCTACCGCAAAGACTTTCAGCGACTCTACCTTCTTGCCCGCGCCGATGCCCTTGCGGTGTAACAGCTCACCGCCCTTACGCTCCATTTCCGGTTCGGTCAGGTCCGCCATCCGAAAGGGCGTGAGCTTGTCGAGTTGCTCCTGCCAGCGCGCGAGTTCAGCCGGATCGTGGCCCGTGATTCTGCCGGCGCGTATGGCGACGGGGAACAGGCCGCGGATCATGGCCAGGTCCGTGATCGTGTCGTCAAACAGCGGCGAGCCTTCGTAGGCGCTGGTTTGATGGATGTGGTAGCGCCCGTCCTCGCCCAATACGAGAAGAGAGGCGTGGAACCGTGCGACCTCGCGAATCACCGGCCACGCCATCTCACGCAGGAACTTGTCTTCGCGTGTGAACTCGTAATAGCGCCACATGTCGAGCGCCGTCTGCGCGCCCGCCGTCTTGTTGTTGTCGTTGGTGGGGCCGAGCGCGTTGTAGCCCTTGCGGTTGGCGACGTCGGCGTAAAACGCTCCAGGCTTCTTCAATACTTCCGCTGCGTAGGACATGGCGTGGGGCAGGGAATTACGGCGGTAGCGGAACCAGGGCAGTGCCAGTTCGGCATGATTCTGCGCCTCAAGCGGCCAGATGTAGTCCTGCATGTTCCACTGGAAGTACGCCGCCCAGGGGACAAAATCGTGCTGCCAGCCCCACAGGCCGTTGCAGAAGTGCGGCGGGTAGGCTCCGCGCGAACTGGAGTTGGCGAAATAGAGCGTAAGGTGCCAGATGTTCTCCAGGTGCTTCTCCGGCAGGTCGACCATGGACGCAGACCAGAATCTGCGCCAGTCCGCTTCATGCGCCCTACGGATGGCCATCTCGCCCTCGGCGATTGCCCTGTCCAGAATCCGATGCGCGGCGGCCTCGGGGTCCGGATCATTCTCCGAAGTCACCGCCGTCACATAGACCGTGAAACTTGCCGCCCCGGCGGCGGGTAACGCGACTTCACCCGCGCGGCTGTGCAACCTGCGCGGGTCCGCGCTCACGCCGTCGTCCGGGACCAATTGCGCGGCCACCACGAAGAACAGCGTGCGCAGTTGCTGGCGGATGACGATGCGCCCACGCTGAATGCTGGTGGCGGTCCCTTCCAGCCCGAGCGCCGGATCGCGGTTGACGTTCATGTACCAGTGCTTGAGGTGACGGCTGCCCCATCGCTCCAGCGTCACGCGCGGCGCGACCGGCTCGTTTCCGCGCATGCGGCACTTGAGAGCCAGTACTCGGTGCGGCGCGCTCAGGTAGGCCTCGGCGGAGGCGGTGGCGAAGGGCGTGGTGGACTCCAGCGTCGCGACAGCGGTAGCCATCTCCAGCCGCCCCGCGAAATCCTTGAGATATAGAAGGTCGAACACCGGACAGCCGAAGTCGACTACCAGACGGCCGCAGTGGCGCGTGGCGGTGTTCTTCTCTTCGCGGTTGCGGTATGGCCCGGGGTCGTCATCATCGAAGGTGTCGCACTTGTTGATGGCGAGCACCAGCTCGCGCTCGGTGGTCCACACGAGCGCCCCCATGTCGCCGTTGCCGATGGGCAGCCCGAGCAACGGATCTTCGGGCGGCGAGAGGTACACCAGATCGTGCTGTGAGAGACGGCCCGGCCAGTCGATGTGCCAAGTTCCATCCGTTGGCGAATAGGCGGACTCGATCGAAGTTTCCCCATCAAGGGAAGCAACGGCGGGCGCCGCCGCCAATTGTACAAAGCTTCGACGGGTCAGGTCGTCCCTCATAAGCACTCAGCTAGCTTGGGAACAGACAGCCTTTTCCCGTGTCTGTCGGCGTCATCATCATGTACACGTTGGGCGAGCCGTGGCGGCTGGAACACCACACAATCCATTTGTCATCGGCACTGAAGTTGGCGTGGGCGTGAGGCGTGGTGCGATCCAGCTTTCCGCGGTAAGCCAGCGGCACCAGCACCCCGATAGTGCCCATGGGCTTCACCAGGCTCAGGTAGGGAAAGTCCATGTTGCCGTCGGCGACAATGAATCGGCCGTCTTCGCTCGCGCTGCTGTGGCCGGTGGGCGCGGTGAGCGTCCACTCGCGCATGTTCGTGCCGTCCTTGTTCACGCGGCCGATCCACTGGCGGCCCTTGTAGCTGCCGTGGTAGCCGACCGCGCCGCCGCTTTCAGTCCAGTATTCGTGGCCCACGGAGATCTCCGGCGTCTCCTCCACGCGCATCTTGGTGAGCTTCCCGGTCTTGGCGTGGACTGTCCACATGCGCTGCGCGACGACGTTCCAACCGCCTTCGTGGCAGAACAGGATGGTGTCGGCGTCGCGAGGATTCACCAGTACGTGGGAGATCCAGTAATCCTCTTCATAGATCATCTCCGAGCCGGACCCGTCCGTGCGCACGCGGATCACCTGGGAGTGATTCGTCTGCAACGGGCTGATAGGCTTGTCCAACGCCTTGGTGATGCCGAACACCGCGTAGCGGCCCGCGTCGTCCACCGAGAGCGAATCCGAGCGGTACCCGGCGGGCACTTGGTAGATCTTGCGAGTCTCGAGCGTGTCGATGTTGAGCCACCAGACGGCGCTGTTATCCGCGTAGCAGATGGAGTTTGCCTGCTGGCAGACAGTTGCGTAGCCGATGCCGGTTTGTGCTTCGGTGAGCTGGCGCAGGCGCCCGCTATCCATGTCCATCAGGAACAACTCGCCCTTGCCCGTGCGCGAGGACACGAACACCAACCCCCGGCTGCCCGTGGTGAAGCTCTGACAACTGAAGTAAAGGTTGTAATTATCCTTGACGGTAGTGGCCTGCCAGATCTCGCGGCCGGTCACTTCGTCCTTGTACTTGCGCCTTTCGGCGGGGAGCCATTCCCCGCGGCCTGCGGCCTTCAACGCGGCACCTAACGCGAAGGCACCCACGAATTCTCTACGTCTCACTGCAATCTCCTTGATAAAAAAAGGGGGCCGGCCCCAACCGGCCCCCAAGAAACGCTCTGTGTCTGATGCGAACTAGAACGTGAACTTCATGCCAAGCTGGAGGACGCGGGGTGAGTTAGCCTGGCCGTAGGTCCTACCCCACTGGGCATTCGCGGGATTCCAACCCATATTCGGATCGCTCGGGACGAAGCGATTCATGAAGTTCATCGCTTCGCCCTTAAGCTGGAGCTTTAGCCGCTCGTGGAATTCGATGGTCTTGAAAAGCGCGAGGTTCTCGTTCTTGGACATAAAACCCCTAATGTCGGGCAGAACGTACGGCGACGTCCCGATCGTGTAACCCTGGATGTCGTACCAGGCGTTGATGTTGGCATATACGGAGCCGGGACTGTTGGGCCAGGACGGCACCCAATCGCCGGATTGTGCCAGGCCCCGCGTCGCTCCGGCCACGGCATTGGGAGTGATGGTGCGGTTGGCTCCCACGCCGCCATCCGGAATCCGATTCGATCCGCCCGTGATAAGCAGTGGATAGCCGCTGGCGTAAGAAAGTACCGCGTTCAACTGCCAGCCGCCGACCAGGAACTTCAGCGGCCCCTTGCTCTTCAGGAGGGGCTTGCCGGGGCCGAACGGCAGTTCATACATCGCCGCGATACTCACCACGTGCGTGCGGTCATCCGGTGAGATCGCTTTGTCAATTTCCCGGTGATAGCTGTCACGTGCGGTAACCGAGCCGTAGGCGGGGCGCAGGAGTTGTGAATTTGTGTCCGTCAGCATTTTGCCCAGTGTGTAAGAGCCCAGGAATGAGAAGCCGTTGGTGAATCGCCGTTGAAGCTTCAGCTGAATGGAGTGATAGGTTGACATGCCATCTGCGACGTTCGGAGTGAACCGGTCGTATTGCGGCAGCATGGAAAGTGCGCGGGCCAGTGTGGTGGACCGGAAGCCGTCCCACGGTGGTTTGAAACCCGCGGCGGCGACCGCTGGGTCGCGTATGTTCTTGTTCAACAGGTCGCCCGCGCTAAAGTACCAGGGCGGGAGTTGTTTGCCCGAGAAGCGCAGACTGGGCAGGCGAGTCCCCTTGTTGCCCACGTAATCCACTTCCGCCACAAAGCCGCCGCGAAGCTGCTTCTGCAATCCCACATTCCAGCTCTGGATGTAGGCACTCTTTCCCAAGTCCCGAGTGATCGCGCTGAACGAAGAAGAGGTATTCACACCGAAGGAAGGATCCAGGAAAGGAGGCATAGCGAAATCGATGACGAAGGGTTTGTCGAGGTTCCACCGGCTCTCCCAAACATTGGACGCAGCGGCTGTACTGTTAATTGAGTAACCGGCTGTGGAACCGCGGAAGCCGTTGCCGAGGCCGAAGCCGGCGTTGTAGAAGATGCTGTAGGCGACTCGCAGGACAGCATCCTTCGGCAAGCGGTACGCAATGCCGAGGCGGGGAGAGATCTCGTTCCAGGGGGTATCCATGAAGGATTTCTGGCCCGTCTGCTTATACCAGTCTTTGCCGAAGATCAAAACACCCGGTAGATTGCCTGCCGCCGGATTGGGCTTGTTCATATCGATGGTAGTCATCACCTGGTTCACATCATAGAAGGGGCGTGGAACTTCGTAACGTAGACCGATGTTCAGCGTCAGATTGGGGGTAACCTTCCAATCGTCCTGAATGTAACTCATGTACTGGCCCCAACGCGGGCCATTGGTCACATCGTTGATGAAGAAGCCGGTCTGGTAGACTTCTCCGAGCAAGAAACTGGCCCAGCCTTGACCCGTGGTTGTCTGTGCGGCTTGATTGGGAAGAGCCGTCGCGCCTTGCGTAATCACCGAACTGGGTCCGTTACCGGGGTTGACGGAGTTGTTCTGCAACCGGCGGATCTCGAAGCCCATTTTGATGCTGTGCTTGCCCTTGGTCCAGGAGAAGGAATCGAGCATGTTGTAAGTGTTGTCGAAGGTACCGAAGCCGCCGCCACCGCCGAAACCGCCAATGTCGGAAACGCTGAAGCCTGGGAATCCCCAAAGAACTCCGGTCTTGGCGCCGGTGTAGCCCATTTTCTGGTACCAGTCAACGCCATTGTTCTCACCCGCTGTCTGAACCAGATAACGGTTGAAGCCCAACGCCAGGTGATTCACCATGGTCGGAGTGACTACCCAGTCATGGGTGGCGCGCAGGACGTAAGCGTTCCCGATCGTGTCTCGCTTGCCGCTAATCGGGTTTGGCAACAGCGCCACCGGGATATCCGGAAAGTATGTCAGCGAGGCGCTGCCGGCGATCTTGTGCTTGGAGCCGATATTGTGATCGATCTTCCAGGTGAAGTTGGTCTGCCGGCGTGAACCTTTGTCCCAGCCGTCATAGTTGTTGAACCAGCCGTCTCGCGTAGGATTGGGGAAAAAGGCCTGGACATTTTGGGCAACCTTGCTGAAGCGGGACGAGGGGATGGTCTGGTTGCCAAACGGAGTGCGCGTGAGGTTGCCACTGGCATCATTGGCCGTGCTGGTGGGATCGTAGATAATGAACGGGGCGCCGCCAGAGGTTGTCTTCTCGGTGAAAATGCCTTGGCGCATCTTGAGGGTCGGTACCGTGCCTACCATGCTCGCGCCCACATTTGCCTGGCGGTAGACTCCGGCGGCGAAGAAGAAGAAGGTCTTGTCGCGGCCGTTATAGATCTTCGGGATCACTACCGGGCCGCCCACAGTGGCGCCGCCATCGTGCTGCTTATAGACTCCCCGTTTGGCCGGATAGAAGCCGCGCGCGTCGAATGCCTCGTTCCTGATGTAGTCGTAAGCCGAGCCGTGGAGCTGGTTCGTTCCAGATTTCAGCGTGTAGCTTTCGATGCCGCCGCCAGTGCGCCCGAACTCTGCCGAAAAGCTATTCGTGACGACCGAGAACTCCTGCAGCGTATCCACCGGCATCACCCAGCCGCGGCCATCACCCTGGATTTCTGTCGTGGTGACCGAAACACCATCCAGTTGGAAATCCCGGCTGAATGCTTGGCCGCCACTGATGTGTGTGCCGTATTTGGCCGGGTTCACGCCCGGAAGCAAGTTGATGAGGCCCAGCGCCGACCGGAACGCGCCCCCGAAGAAGATGGGCAAGTCCTGATACTCGCGCGGGGCGATGTTGGTGCCGATGGCCGCGCTGGTTGGGTTCAGCAGGGGCGCCTCGCTGGCGACCGTAACGCTTTCCGTGACCGAGCCCAACTCAAGTTTGATATCCACCGCCATCCTCTGCAGGACGCCGAGCTGGATGCTCTTGACCACCGCCTTCTTGAAGCCAGTGGCCTCCGCCTCAAGTTCGTACACGGCAGGATTGACCTGCGGGAAATTGTACACTCCGGCCGACGTGGTTTTGGTCACTGTCTTTACGCCCGTGGCCGGATTCATCAATGTTACGGTTGCTGCACCGACGACCGCTCCGGCGGGGTCCGTCACTGTTCCGGTGATGGCGCCGCGATCGGTCTGGGCGTACGCCCCCGGATGAATCAAAACTACGAGAAGGATCGGCAGAAGCATGCCGAGCCCTAAGCGAGAAATCCTCATAGCGGAACCTCCTGTGGTTAAGACCGCTTTACAGTATGGGACCGGGTGTTGCGGTTTTCAATGAAGATATGGTGTGTTGCTGATACGTAACCGATGTTACCTGTGATAACATCAGCTAGGGCAAACGTTTAGCTTTGGAACCAGCAGACCAAATCAGGGGGGCAATCGGGCGGATTCTCTCCAGTAAACTGTTCGCTGAGGCTCCCGGCCAATGTAAGCTTCTGAACTATTTAGCGGAGAAGTCTCTGGCCGGGAAGGCCGACGAATTGAAGGAATACACGATCGGCACGGAGTTGTTCGCCAAGCCCGATTCGTACTCTCCTCAATCGGATCCCTCGGTGCGTGTGCAGACCAGCCGTCTTCGGACAAGGTTGGATGAGTATTACCGGACTGAAGGCGTGGATTCCGACGTCGTCATCCATCTGCCGAAAGGGTCCTTCACTTTAGTCTTCGAGCCCCGGCGCACCGCGCCCTCCGCGTCGGGTTCCGGGCCGCCTCCCTCCTTTCCGGCGTCTTTGCTGCAACACCTTAAGCACCTGAGGCATAGTAGGTTTTTCGCCGCAGTGGGGTTTCTGATCCTGATCGTCCTGCTCATTTATCAGTCCTTGGTGGTCCAGCAACTCAAAGAGGAAGTTCAGAAGGGTAAGCCGGACCCGAACGTGGCGCGGCTCTGGCAGCCTTTGCTCTCCAGTCCCCGGCCGCTCACCCTGGTAGTCGGGATGCCCATCTGGATGCGCCTCCGCGGAGGCTATTACCGGCACACCTCCGTTAGTTCGCCTACCGACATACCCTATTCATCTACGGTGCAAGAGGTTTTTGCCAAGGTCGGCGAGAAACCGGTCCGCCTCGAGTACGGTTACAACGGCCTGGGTGAAACTGTCGACGCGTTCCTCCTGGGACGCCTGTTTCAGGCCGCAGGCAAGCCGGTAGCCATCTGCCGCAGCAATACCCTAAGTTGGGAGGAACTCCGCTCAAACGATGTCGTGTTGTTAGGAAGCTCCAAATCGAATCCGCACCTGCGCGACATGCAGATTCTGGTGAACTACAAGCTGGTGCGGGGCGGCATCCAGGTACTTAATCCCGCCAATGGCGAGCCCCGCCTGTATGAGCCCACGCTGAACGAACGGGACGAAGTGATCGCCGACTATGCGGTCATAGCTCGTCTGCCCGGCATCGGCGGGAACGGTTACATCACCATCCTTGGCGCCGACAGCACGGCGGGCAACTGGGCGGCCGCCGAAGCGATGACGGATCCCCGCATGGCCCAGCAACTGGTGGCCAACATGACCGATGCCAACGGAAACCTGCCGGAACTGTTCGAGCTGATCGTGCGCGCGGAATTCCAATCGCTGGTGCCCATCAAGATCTCCTATGTGACCCACAAGGTCGTCGCTCGCAAGCCAGCCGCCAAGTAGCCCTATTTCCACCGCGGACTGGAATTCATATCATGGTTCGCATGACCCGCAAGACTTTTCTCGCCGCGCTTGCCTCCACGCCGGCCGTTACCGCGGCGGCTGGCCCCGGGGCTTTTTCGAACGCGGCGTTTTCTCTTTCACTCGAAGCCGGAGAGGGTTTGCGCGCTCAACTGCGCCACACGCCCACGGGGCTCGTGCTGGCCGGCGGCGAATACAGTTATTCGTTCGGTTCGCCTCGGTTCACCGTGCGGCGTGCGACAGCCGGCAAGCTGACGCTGGAGGGTGCCACACCAACTGGCATCCGCGTCGTGCAGGAGTACCGGCTACCCTCAGGCAAGCCTTGGATCGAAGAACGGATCACCCTGATCAACACGGGCTCCGCGCCGCTCTACCTTCCGCGCGGCCGCTGCGGTTTCACCCTGCCGTTGCGCATGGAGGAAGGAACGGTGACCGGGCCGTTGCGCGGCTGCAAGGTCATCGCGGTGCCGTACCGCCGCGAACCGCGAGGCGGCCGGACCCAGTACGCCGACTACACTTTGGCGCAAGTCCTCACCGAATTGCGCGCTAGCGAATTGCGAAGCCGGTTCCCCCGCGCGCGTTCGGGAAACGTGTACACCTCCGGATTGCACGCAGCGGGCCTCGTCACCACCGAGTTCTCCGACTACGCTTCGGAAGGCTGGGTCTTCACCGGCGCCCGCTCCGGCTTCCTCATCAGCAAGTACAGCCAGGAGGGCATGGAATGGTCCATTCTGGATCGCGTGCCGGCGGCCGGAGGCGCGGCGCTGCGTTGGGGCGGCTTCGGCATTTACGAGGGCGATCCGGAACATGGCGCGCTGCTCGCGCCGGGCGCTTCTCACCAGTTCGGCGTGACGCGCCTGACCGCATTCCAAGGCGGCCTCTCCGAGGGCTACTACACCTTCCGCGCGGAGATGGACGAGCGCGGTCACGGCTGCCCGAAGGGTTTCGATCCGCCGGCTCACTGGAACGAGCTTTACGACAACAAACTCTGGGCGCTCGGAGAACCCGCGCACGACCGGTCGGAGAATCGCCGCGCGCTTTACACGCTTGCTTCCATGCGCGATGAAGCCGCCAAGGCCCGCGACTATTCGTGCGAAGCGTTGTACCTCGATCCGGGTTGGGATACCAATTTCGCTTCGAAGATCTGGGACGAGCAACGGCTTGGCAAAATTGAAGACTTCGTGCGCATGCTGAGCAATGAATTCGGGCTGAAGCTCTCGCTGCACACGCCGCTTTCGGGTTGGTCGAATCCAACTGCGTATCCACGCGAAGCGGATCGCATGGAGCGCGACGGCGCTCGCGCCACGAACTGGTTATGCGGAGCCTCGCGCCAATACCGGGAGGAGACCTTCCGCCGCCTGGATGCGCTCGCGCGTGGTGGCGCGACCTACTTCATGTTCGACGGCACTATTTACAGCGGCGAATGTTGGGACCCCAGCCACGGCCATCCAGTACCCGCGCGCCGCGAGGAACACGTCGCGAGCTTCAACCGCCTGGCGCGCATGGTGCACGAAAAGCACCCGCGCCTCTTGATAGAGATGCACGACCAGATGGTGGGCGGCACCATCTACCGCTATGTGCCCACCTACTATGGACAGGGCGGCTCCCCGCCGCAACCCGGCGACCCCCAGGCGCGAGGATGGGACGATGTGTGGGCATACGAGTTGATGTGGGACCCGATGAACGATCTCGTCGGTGGGCACGCCATCGCACTCTATTACTACAACCTAGCGTACTCGATGCCGCTCTACATTCACATCGATCTGCGCAAGGATAACGCGAATGCGCTCATGCTGTGGTGGAACATCTCCTGCTGCCGCCACCTGGGCCTCGGAGGCACGCACGCTGATCCCGCTGTCTGCACCGCTCAGAAGACCGCCATGCGCGAGTACCGGCGCCTGAAGCCCTTCTTTGCGCGCGGTACCTTTTATGGGATTGACGAGCTGACGCACGTTCACAAACACCCCACCGAGCCCCGCCTGGTGGTGAACTGCTTCAACCTGGACAAGGAGCCGGTGACGCGCACCGTCGCCTTCGATTGTGCTCAGTTCGGTCTGGCGCTGCGGCGCTTCTCGAAAGTCGTTGCCGTTCCCGCTTACGGCCACACGCTGATCGAAGTGAGCTGATAGACTCTCATTCCTCGATCAGGAACTGAAACTCCCAAGGAAGACTGCGCGTCGAAGTCTGCTCGGCCACCGGACGCAGAATCGCGGTCGAAGGCAGCATGGGATAGCCTCCCGGAAGATAGCGCACGCGGAAACGTGCCTCAGGCACCGTGAACGGTGTGGCCTGTACGGGCCGGGCGCGCTCCAAGTTCACCTCGCCGTCGTTTGCGATGGCAACGCGCAGGCGGTTCTCGGCGCGCGGCTCATCATAGAAATACGGGCTCACTTGATCGTCGAACCCCAGCAGCCAGGGACCATGGAACAGAGCCACACGATGCGTCTTTGCGTTGCGCTCCACGTAGGTGCGCAGGGTATATTTGACGAGCAATGTATCGCCGGTCTTCCAAACTCGACCCACGCGGGCATAGCCTTCGCGCAGGGGCGATGCCGCGGGTGCGCCGTTGAGGGAAACCGCAATCTTGGCCGCCCAGGCGGGTTGGCGGATCCCAAACTCGTGCTTCCTGCCATCGGCGGCGGTCACTTTCATGTGAATCGTCGCGTCGCGCTCGAGAGTCGAGTCCGCAACCATGGCCAGTCCTTGTGTCTTACCGCGGCCGTCGACCGGCAAATCGTAATAGAGAGTCCCGCCATCGGCGCGAAACACTGTGGCGAGGATGTCGGGGAAGGCGCGCAGGCCGTGCAGCGTGCAGCACCACCAGGCGCGCGCCGTGCCGCCGCCGTCCGAACCCTGGCCGAGGGGCGTGCCTGTGTCTGAAACCGGCCGGTGGCCGAAGTCGCCGGTGTTGAATTGATTCATGGCGAACTCGTTGAACAGCGTCCGCTCGGCCTGCGCAAGGTACTCAGGCCTGCCGGTCAGGCGCCACAGTGCGATGGTGAGCCGAAGCCAGTCGGCCTCCGAGCAGCCTTCGGTGCGCACGAGGTTGGGAGCGAACGCTTCGCCCACCGCGCCCTGCACTAGTAGATTTCCGCTCTCGATCACGCCGTGCCACTCGCGCTCGGCCTGCTCCAGGTACTTCTTTTCGCCGGTCACTTTGTAGATGTCGACGATGCCACGCACCGACGAGAGGAAGCCGTGGCTGTGCTGCTTCGGATAGCGCCTCGTACGCCCGGCGATTTCTTCGGCCAATTGGAGATAGCGCTCATCTTTCGTAACCCGGTACAACTCGGCGAGACCCTCGATGTTATGCGTCCAGCAGATGTAGCCGGAGGCGAACTCCTCCGCGTCGATGCGCCGGCGCAACTCGTCGTCGTTCATCACCGGCGCGATCTTCACCAGAAAATCGCCCAACCGCCGGGCGGCGGCCAGCGTTTCCGGGCGCGGCTTGGCCCGGTAGTATTCGAGCAGACCGATCAGCATGCGCCCGTTGCCCCACAGCATGGCCATCTCGGATTTCGTGATGCGATCGCCGAACGCGATACCGTAATGGCCGTCCGGCTTCTGCAGTCCCAGCAGGCGGGGGACGAGGCCATCCAGGACAGGGAATTGCCTTCCGCTTTCGATGGAAGCCAGCGCGAGCGCGCCCAGGTATCGGCCGGACACGTCGCCGCTGTATTCAGTGAACCGTCGCCCGGACTCGGGGATCGCATCCCGCAGCACCATCTCCGCCGAATAGGGCGGATGTGCGCCGGTTAGCACGCGGTCCAGCGTTAGGTGGTACCGCGCGGTGAGGTCGCCGCCCGCGAGAGTCGAAGCAGCCGCAGAGCATAGAAGAATGAAGGAAAGCTTACGCATGTCCACTCTGCGTAGTATCTCTCCCTGGCAAGCTGTCCTGCCAGCCGGCCCGATTCACGGTCTTCGCCGTTTACTCCGAGTAATAACCTTCTCTGGACCGCACTTTGTATGATTTGGCCTCCGCGAGCCGGACCTCGATCTTGCGCCACTCGCCGGGCTTCACCTCAGGCGGGCGGAATGCGAGCAGGTAGCCGTGTTTCAGGTCTCCGGCGACGCTCCCGAAGACGCCGCGGATCTCGTCTGGGCGACGGATGGTGAAGGATAGGCCGCCAGTCGCCACGGACATGCTGCGCAGTTGCTTGAGCAAGGCCGGGTGCAGCAGCGCCTCTCCTTGCGCGATTGCGTAAACGGGAGCACCTACCGCTTTAGCACGCCGGGCGGCTGTGTCCGCCGTGAGCGTGCTCATGTTGTCGGAGCCGTCGGTGAAAACCACGATGGCTTTCTTCCCCCCGCGGCTGGCGATGTCGCGTGCAACCGTGACCATGGCGTCGTTAAGCGCGGTTCGTCCGTCCGGGTAGGCCCTTAGTACGGCGCGCTTGGCGGCGCGCTTATCGGTAGTGAACGGCTGCAGCAAGGATACGGTCTCCTGGAAACTGTAGACCGCCACCATGTCGTTGTCGCGCAACCCGTCGATGAGCTTCAGCGCGGCGTTCTTCAGTGCCGGCAGGGCCGCCTGCATGCTGCCCGTGGTGTCGAGCAAAAGCGCGCAAGAGAGGTTCGAGGAATGCATCTCGAACGCGGCGATCGGCCGCGACTGTCCTTCCTCGGTGACGGTGAATTGAGGCCGCTGCAGGTTGTCGACGTATCGCCCGCGCCCATCGGTAATGGTGACGGGAACTTCCACCAGCCGCGAATCTGCGCGGAACATTCCCCTGTCGGCGCGGCCTCGGCCTTGTGCGGCGGCCGAGGCGGTGCGAGGCTGGACGTGGGCTGCCTCCTGCCCGGGCGCGACGGCCACGGCCTCCCCTCGCGCGAGAGTGCGCGCCAGTTCCCCGAATCCCCCGAACCCGCCCTGGAACCGGCTGCCTGGAGGCTCGTGCGAGCGCACCAACTCCGAGCCGGCAAACAGGGCGCCGGCTTGTGGGCCGGATGCCGGGGCAGTGAAACGATGCTTGCTCAACAAACCCGGATCTTCGCTTACCAGGAGCGCTTCGGGATCCAGCCAGGCGGCGTATACCAATCCGCTCAGCGCGTTGAGCACCGCGGCATCATCCTTCGCGTTCAGCCGCGCAAGGCGCGGAACGTTCAGCGAGCGCCTCGCCATATCGTATCGCTCGCGGCCGGCACCGGAAAGCCGTAGCAGGCCGCCGGGCACGGCCTCGTCCGGATCGGCATTCCGTCCGAGCATCGCCCGCAACGCTTCCACGGCCGGTGCCGATGAGCCGGTTGCTCCCACTGAATCACAGATGCGCCGGAATGAGCGGGTGCTGCTTTCTGTGTCGAGTGCGCCGGATCCTACACCCAGCGCAAGCAGTTCGACCAAGGAATACCACTGTCCAACCGCGATCTCCCGCCGGGCCGGCTCAAAGCCGCGCGCGGACGCAGTGAATCGTTCTAAAGCGGAGAACTCGGGCGCACCTAACCCCGGCAGCCTGTGAAAATATTCGAAAATCGGCCGCCAATCGGCGTGGTTGCGCAGGATGGCCCTGACGGACGCCTCGTCCAGCGGCACGCCGCGCTCCCGCTCGATGCGGCCCAGTTCGATGAACAACTCGGGCGATGCGAGTTTTGCCAGGATGTCCTCGTCCGTTGCGGGCACCGTGGACCAAGCCCCGCGGCCTCCCGGAAAACGCACTGTGCCGCCGTCCAGCGGCAACTGCCCATAGAATTGCGGCAGCCAGGAGCCTCCTGGTTTCTCGCCGGGGCGGGACGTTTCATAGGGATTTCGAAAAAGCCTATAGAAGTGCGCGGCTCTTGCATCGCCGCTCGTGAAAAAGCGCCGGTGCGCCTCATCGGTTTGTGAGATGGCCGCATAATAGGCGGCGAGCCTGCCGTTATCCTTCGCGAACAGCGCGCGGAAAAATGCCTTTGCATCCCGCGGATTCGCATCAGCCAGCTTTGCCCAGACACCTTCTGCCGATTCTCCGCCCGGCACTGCGGCAGCTTCGCCGCGCAAGGCGAATGCTGCGCCATGCTCGCCAAGCAGGTCGGAGTACTGCCTCACCAATTTGCGCAGTCCGACGCCTGCCACCAGCGTCGCCGCCGTATCCGAACCCATGGTGCTGAGCCCGGTGTAGACTTTGGCCAGGCGCAGATCGCGGACGAATGCCTCCGCCAATGCGCCGGGAAACGCCTCCTTTCGCGTCCCGAGGAAACTGTCCCATGCTTCTCCGCCGATCAGGCGGGCATTCTCAGTGGGGATCTCGAAACTACAACTGCGGCCGGCCTCGAGCGCCTCCTTCATGTCTATCTCGTCGACGCCCAGCATGCCCAGGATCGGCTGGCGGGCACCGTCGGCTTCGGTCGTGCCCGGCTCGACACTTATCGCGGATCCTTCGGTGACCACGCTCCACCCCAATGCACGCAGCACCCTCAGCGTCTCTTCGCGCCGCGGCCCGACGGAGAGGGCGAGGGTGATCACCGTGCGCCCCTCGCGTCGTTCTCCGGCGGAGGACAACTCGTTCATTGCTGCGAAATAGGCGCGCAGGCCGCGCAGGTAGCCCGTCAGACTCTGGCTGGAATCCGGGGACGCGTATCGCACGCGAGCCCGGCAGTAAGCGTCGAAGAAATCTTCAAAAGTTACGGGTGTCGAAATGCGTGCGGCTTTCGCAAGCGCCCGCATGCCGCCGGGAACCCAAGCTTCGCCCGCGGGCGGCAGATTCAGGTTCTCGATTTCGAGCTGCGCGGCCACGGCCGCCGTTTCCGGTTTCCCCAGGTTGGCGATCCGAGTCCCTACGGCTTCGGCGTCGGCGGCCTTCGGCTCCAGACGCAGGTATTGCCCGAGGTGGGAGGCTGCGCCCTGGTAATCCCGCTTCGCCGCCAGCACGGTCCCCAGCACAAATTCGGCGCGCGGCAGCAGGCGCTTGCGGTCGAGACGCAGGGCTTCGCGGGCGCTCTTCTCAGCACCGTCCAGGTCGCTGCGGTGATACCGGGCGACGGCGTTGTGGAGGTAGGCTTCCGGATAGCGGTGTCTGGAATCGGCTTTTACGAGCGCCTCGCTGGCTATGAGAGCCGTTTCCCAGTCTTTGATCTGAACCGCCAGGCGCGTCAGCATGACTTGCGGTCCGAGTTCCTTCGGATCGGCCTCAATCGCCTTGCGGAACGCATCCATCGCGTCCCCGGCCTTCTGCTGGTTCTGGTGCATGGCTCCCAGCAGGTGCCAGCCTCGCGCGAACTTCGGATGCGCGGCCACCACCGGCTGAAGGATCTGCTCCGCGCTGGGCCAGTTGCCGGCCTCGACCGCTTTCATGGCTTTTACCCAAGCCTTGCGCGCCGGTCTCGGCACGTCGGATCCGGCCTCGGTGGGAAAGGTCGCCTCGGGTCGCGGGCGGCGCAGCACGAGGGTAGGCAGATGCGGATCATTGGTTGGGCGCCATCCTGAAAGATCGATAATGCTCGACTCGTACCCGGAAAGCGTCGCCCGGAGAACGCAACGGGTGTCTGCCAGGAGCAGCGAAGCCGGAAGCGCGCTTAAAGGCGACGCGCCCAAGCCGCCTACCTCCATCAGGCGAAAGTGATACCTGCCGTCACGGTTCGTGGAGGCTTCCCGGATGACGCTTATGCCACCGCAATCGCGCTCGATCATGGCCGGCTTGGGCGGAGGAGAGCCGTCTTCCATCAATACCTGACCGGTCAGATACCAGGTCTGGGCCGTCATCCTCTGCACCGGGAGCACAAGCCCCATGAAAACGGTAAGGATAAGCGACAAGCGATTCACAGCCACATGCATCCCCTAACGTCCGTAATACCCTTCGCGGGCACGCACTCTACGGGTCTTCACACCTGTGAGCTGAACTTCAATCTTACGCCACTCGCCGGCTTTGGCCTCCGAAGGCCGGAAGGCGAGCAGGTAACCGTGTTGCAGGTCGGCCGCGATGCCTTCGAACACCGCGCGGATCTCGTCGGGATTGTGAATCGCGAACGACAGCCCACCGGTGGCTGTCGCCACATTCTCCAACTGTTTGAGCACATGCGGAAACCGCAGGGCCTGACCCTGGGCGATGGTGTAAACCGGCGCCCCGATCGTCTTGGCGCGCTTGACGACAGCGTCCGACGCCAAGGTGCTGGCGTTGTCGGCCCCGTCGGTGAAGACCACGATCACCTTCTTGCCGCTGCGGCGGGAAATCTCTCGGCTGACGCGGGCCAGTGAATCGTAGAGCGCCGTGGTCCCATCGGGGACGGCGCGCAGCACGGCGCGTTTGGCGGCCTGCTTATCGGTAGTGAAGTCCTGCTGACGGAAGAGCGTTTCGCGGAACGTGTACACCGCCACCGTATCCATCGCGCGCAGCTCTCCGATCAATTTCAGTGCTGCGTTCTTCAGCGCGGGCAGTGCCGCCTGCATGCTGCCAGTAGTATCGAGCAATAGCGCACAATTGAGACTGGACGTGTTGGGCTCGAAGGCGACCAGCGGCTGCGCCCGGCCTTCCTCGAATACCCGAAAGGCGTTGCCGGGCAATTCGTCCACGTAACGGCCCCGGTCGTCGGTCACCGTGGCATAGACTTCCACCAGGCGCGCGTCGGCGCGGAAAGTCACTTCTGATAACGGGCCATCGGTCCGGCTGGGAGAGTCCGTGCTGGCGGCCTTGCCCGCAGTCCTTTGGCTACTATCCTCAACTGTGTACTCGCCACCGGGCGCCAGCGTCTTGACTAACTCTCCGAAAGTGCCGAAACCGCCCAGGAAGTAACTGGCTACTCCAACTGTTGATATGCGCAACTCAGTGGGAGGAAATGGCGGCAGATACTTGGCTTGTAAACTCAATTCCAGGAACTTATGTTTCCGCAACAGCAACGGGTCCTCGCTTACCAGCAGTCCATCGGGCGCCAGGTGTGCAGCGTAGACCTGCCCGGCCAGCGCGTGAAGCGCATCCTCGTTCGACGCCTTGGCTCGCGAATCCAGGGACGGAACGTTCTGGAGCGCGCGCACGGTTTCGAAGGCGGCCCGGCGCTCGCCATCCAAACGCAGCAGGCTGACGGGTACCGCTTCGCTGAGAGGTGCTCCCGGCCCTGCCATCGCTCGCAGCGCCGCCAAAGCATTAACGGCGAATTCGCCGTCGTGATGAATCCCGCACGCTTGGCGAAAGGCTTGCGCGCACGCTTTCGCATCCAGTGAACCAGCCTTCACGCCGAGCGCCGTCAACTCCACCAGCGCGTGCCACATCCCTAACATCTGGTTGCGTCTCTCGGCCGGATAGTCCGGCAGGACCGCCGCGAAGGCTTCCAGTGCGCGGAATTCTCCCACGCCCAACGCCGGCAGGCGCTTGAAGTAACTCAGCAGAGACTCCCACTCGTCCATGTGACGCGAAAGAATCTGCATGGACTCCTCGTCCAGAGGGGTTGCACGAGTGCGCTGGATCTCGGCTAGTGCCAGAACCGTGTTTGCGTGGCCCGGCGCCGTAAGCAAGCTCTCCAGCTTGCCTAGCGGCAGGTTCTGCAGGACATCCGCTGGCCAATTGCGATCGCGGAACAGAGCATAAAACCGCGGCGTGGCGGGCGAAGCCGTAAAGAACCTCCTGTGCGCGTCGTCGGACTTTGCGACCGCCGCATAGAACTCCGCCAGCCTCCCGCCGTCCTTAGCAAAGAGGGCGCGCAGGAACCGCCGCGCATCGTGGGGACTCGCGCCCGCAAGCGACTTCCACAGTACCTCCCCTGGCTCACCGCCGGGCAATTCCATCGCAGCGCCTCGCACACGGAATACCCGCGCCGAATCCGCCAACAGCGTTGAGTGTTCGATCACCAACTCACGCAAGCCGACGCCGGCAACCAGGGCATCGGCCGAGGCCCCGTCCATCTCGCTCAAGCCCGCATAGGTACGCGCCAGGCGAAAGTCCTTCGCGAAAGCTTCCGCGATCCCTCCGCCGAAGGTCAGATCGGGACGCAGGATCTTGTGCCAGACCTGTCCACCTATCAAGCGCGCCGTGCTATTGCCGATCTCGAACCGGTAACTCTTGCCCGCTTCGAGGGCTTCCTGCAAGGCGATCTCGTCGATGCCGAGCGCCGCCGGAACAGCTTGACGTGGGCAATCCGCTTCCTGGTCGCCAGGCTCGATCCTGGCCGCGCCGTTCGAATCGACCACCTTCCAGCCAAACAGCGCGAGCACTTCCTTGGTTCTCGCCAGTTGTCCTTCGTTCGTGAGCGATAGCGTCACCACGATGGGCTTGTCCAGGGATACAGTGGACGGACTCAAACTTGTCACCGCGGTCAGGAAAGCCAGGACCCGGGCTTGATAGCGCGCCACCTGGTCGGCCGGGCCTGTCGCGCTTCCCCGCGCCAAGGCCTTCGCGTACGCCGTGAAGAAGTCATCCGCGGAAAATTGCCGATCGACGCCGGCCACAGCCGCCAGCGCCCGCATCCCTCCAGGGACCCAGGCCTGAGCTGGTGACGGCAATCCGGTTTCCGTCAGATCGAGCTGCCGTACGGTGGTTTCCACGGGCATCCGGAGCTTGGCGATCAACTCTCTCACGGTTCCGGCGTTGGCGGCGGACGGGTCCAGCTTCAGATACCGCTCCAGGTGTTCGATCGCGCCCGCGCGGTCACGCCTCTCCAAAAGAATCGCTGCGAGCACATATTCGGCTCGTGGCATGAGACCCTTCTGATCGATCCGGATCGCTTCGCGCGCGCTTTTCTCTGCGCTGTCGAGGTCGCGAGTACGCAGGCGCGCCAGCGCGTTCTCGATATAGGCTTCGGGGTGCGCTTGCCGCTTGTCGGCCTCGATCCAACGCGTCGTTGACTGCACCGCGGCCTTCCAATCCTTCAGTTCCATGTCCAGCCTTGCCACGGCGGCGTATGGCTCCAACCACTGCGGATCAATCGAGGAAGCGCGCAGGTAGCTTCTACGCGCGTCGGCGGGATTCTTGGCGCTTTCCTGGACGGTGCCGAGCAGATACCAGGCCTGTGCGACGTTAGGATGCCGGCGCGTCAAGTCGCGAAGCTGCCGCTCCGCTTCCGGCCACTTTTGCGCTTCGATACTTTTGGACGCCTGCGCCCAAGCCTTGAGCGCCTCGCGGGGCACTTCCTTACCTTGCTCCTGACGAAGCCGGTCCTGAAGGCCGTGTTTTCCCAGAATCAGCGTGGGAAGGCTCACGGCCCCGCTTCTTACCCAATCGTCAATGTTGATTTTCGTGGATTCGAAGCCCGCGAGCACGGCGCGGAGTTCGCAGGTGTTTGCGCCGGTGATGACAGCATCGGTTCTGGTCCCGCTTGAGGGAGCATCTATGGACCCAAGCACCACCGACCTGCGCAAAGCGTAGCGGCCGTCGCGGCCGGCCAGGGTTTCAATGTGGGTTCTTTGGTCGCCGCAAGCACGCTCGATGGCAACTCGCTGCGGCGGCGCCGAACCATCTTCCATGGTTACTCGCCCTTCCACAATGAGTTTGTCCGGCTCTGCCCCAGCCACTGCCGGCCACGCATTTATGAGACTTAACAAACCCGCAAGTAAGAGCTTAGTTCGCATGTGGATCAACGCGTAACGGTATCACGTGTGGGAATGAACTGCTATTGATAGTAACCTTCGCGCGCGCGAACCTTACTGTGTTTTGTGCCCTTGAGCCGCACTTCGATCTTTCGATACTCGCCGGGCTTTCCTTCCGGGGGCTGGTAGGCGAGAAGATAACCGTGTTTCAAATCGCCGGCGACCTTGTCGAATACGCCCTCGATTTGCCGCGGCTCGCGGATGCTGAAAGCGAGGCCGCCTGTCGTTGTCGAGATACTCTCCAGTTTCTTCAGCAAGCCGGGGTGGTTGAGCGCGGCGCCTTGCGCGATGGTGTAGACGGGGACGCCGGCAAGGCGCGCCCGGCGGATGGCGTGCTCGGCGGTCACTGAACTTTGGTTGTCGTCGCCGTCGGTGAACACGACAATCACTTTCTTGCCGCTGCGGCCGGAGATGGCGTAAGCCACTTCGGCTACAGCATCGTAGAGCGCCGTCCGGCCATGCGGGTAGGCGGGGAGCACGGCCCGCTTGGCCGCGCGCTTGTTCTTTGTGAAAGGCTGGCGCTCCAGCGTCACGTCGCTGAAGCTGTACACCGATACCGCGTCCTCTTCACGCAACTCGGCAAGCAAACGCAGCGCCGCGTTCTTCAATGCAGGCAGCGCGGCCTGCATGCTCCCGGTCGTGTCCAAAAGAAGCGCGCAGCTCAAGCCAGCCGAACTCGGCTCGAAGGCCTTGATCGATTGCGCACCGCCCTCGTCGAGGATCTCAAAAGCGTTGGCGCGTAAATTGTCCAGGTAGCGGCCGCGTTCATCGGTGACGGTTGCATACACTTCCACCAGCCGCGCGTCGGTAGTGAACACAGCCACGCCGTCGCGCGGGTCGGCCTTGGCGAACGAAGACGTCGGCGTCGCGTCGGAGTCGTCCAACTGGCCTGGCGCGATGTACGGCTGCGCCGGGCTGACGGCCAGTTTGCGGGCGTTTTCGGCCAGACCGCCGAATCCCCCTATGAAATAGCTGCCCGGAGGTGTGCTCGACAGCCGCAGCGAGGCGACTAGAAAGACCGGTGAGTCGGGCGAGGAATCCGCGAACTGGTGGCGGCGCGAAAAGTCCGCGTCCTCGCGCAGCACAATAAGCTGCGGGTTGAGCCGGGCTGCATAGACTACCCCGCTCAGCGCGGCGAGGAAGCCTGCTTCGTCCCGCACGTTGAGCCGCGGGATCTTCTGCATGCCCTTTACCCGGTCAAACGCCGTGCGGCGCTCGCCTTCCAGACGCAACAGCTTCGAGGGTAACGCCTCATCCAGGTTGGCCGCCTGCCCGGTCATGTCGCGCAAGATCGCGATGACGCGGGCCGGGGATGCGCCGTCCGGTAACTCCACGCAAACGCGCCGGAACAGGCGTGCACCCGCCGTCGCGTCGAGCGCACCCGATTGAGTGCCCAAAGCGATCAACTCCACCAGCGAGTGCCACTCGCCCATGACCAGGTTGCGTCTCTCCGGCGGCGATTTTCTAACTGCGGCCTCGAAGGTTTCGAGCGCCTTGAACTCCTCCGCGCCCAAACCGGGAAGCCTCTCAAAATACGGCAAGAGGCCTCGCCATTCCGCGTAGTGCCGCGCAAGAGCTCTCGCTGACGAAGCGTCGAGCGGCGCTTTTCTCGCAGATTCCAAACGCGCCGCGGCGATCATCGCCTCAGGAGATCCGAAGCTGGTAAGTAGCTTTGCGTCCGCGTCCGCTGCGTTCGTCCAAGCGAGTCGCGATCCGGGGAATCGCAAACGCCCCGCATCATCGAGCGGCAAATTCTGGAGGTCACTTGGCGGCCATGTCCCACGCGGCGTATCGCCGGGGCGGATGACCATATAGGGATCGCGGAACAGCCCGTAGTAGCGCGTGGCGTCTTCCACCGTCCGCATCAGAAACCGTTGGTGCGCGGCGTCCGACTTAGCGACGGTGGCATAGAAGCCCGCCAGACGGCCCCGGTCCTTCTCAAATAGAGCGGCGAAGAACGCTCCGGCGTCGCGCGGGCTGGGTCCTACCAGTCTGGTCCAGACAGCCGGTGCATCGCTCCCGCCGGGGGCCGCCGCCGAGCCGCCCGCCAGGCGGAAAGCTTCAGGATTCTTCCATAGCAGGTTGGCATGCTGCGTAGCCAGCGCGCGTAGGCCCACGGCTCCTACCAGTGCTGCGGCAGTGTCGTTGCCCATCGCGCTCAGCGCAGCGTAAAGTTTCGGCAGGCGCGAGTCGCGCGCAAAAGCTTCCGCGAGTCCTCCGGCCAGCGACAGGTTGGGTGGCAGCATGGCGCCCCATGCGCCGCCCCCCATCAGCCGCGCGCTTTCCGAGACGATCTCGATTCTATAATCCCGTCCAGCTTCCAGGGCCTCCTGCATGGCCAGCTCATTGATGCCCAGCAGCGCGGGCACCGCCTGCCGGCTGCCTTCCTTGATCTGGTTGCCGAGTTCCACCCTGAAGCCACTGCCCTCCGGAGAGAGCTTCCAACCGAGCAGCGGCAGGATTCTTTCGGCTTGCGCCCGCTTTTCCGGCGTCGACAGTGATAGTGAGATTACCGTCTTGTTCTCTTTTTTTTCGCCCGCCTGCACTAGTTCGCTGACCGCTGCGAAATAGTCCGCCAGTGTTCCCTGGTAGCCGGAAATGCTCTGTGCGGAGCCCGGCTCCCCGCGTCGCACCAGGGCTTCCGAGTAAACGGCGAAAAAGCTCTCTACCGTGTACGGTTTGTCCATTCGCGCGGCCAGGGCCAGCGCCTTCATGCCGCCGGGAATCCAAACTTCGCCCGGCGCCGGCAGCGTCAAGTCGATGGCTTCGGCTTCGGGCAAGGGCGGGGGAGCGCCAGGCCTGCCCAGGTTGGCGATCCAGTTCTTCACCAGCTCCGCCTCCGAGGCTTTGGGCTCCAGTTCGAGGTACCGCTTCAAATGCTCAGTGGCGCCGGAGTAATCCTTTCGGGCGGCCAGGACCAGCCCGAGAATGTATTCGACGCGTGGCATCTCCGAGGCCTTCGCCAACAGCGCGCGCGAATTCTTTTCCGCCGCATCGTAGTCCTTCAGGTAATACTGGGCGGCCGCCAGCAGGAATTGCGCTTCGGGCATGCGCCGCCCGGTATCCTGGTCCATCAGGCGTTGGGCGGCCTTGGCGGCGCCCTCCCAATCCTTAGCGTTCACGTTCAGCCGCGCCAGCATCAGGTGTGAACTAAGTAACTTCGGGTTCAGGGCGATGGACCGCTCCAGCGCCTCTCGCGCTTCCACGGTCTTGCCCTGGCTCAAGCAGGCGGCGCCAACCAGGCGCCAGCCCTGGGAAAACCGCGGCTGCGACTGGACGGCCGCCCGGGCGTGGCGCTCGACCTCCGGCCAGTTATTCGAGGACAAAGCCTTCACGGCCTGGTCCCAGGCTTTCTGCCCCTCTCTGGATAGGCGCGCGCCGAACTCCGATTGGGCGTCCAGTACGGCGTCGCTACGCTTGAGAACGAACGGCGGTAGATTGGGCGTCTCGCGGATTTTCGGGTCGCGCAGATCGATGGTGTTCGAAATGTAGCCGTCAAGCGATGCGCGCAAGACGCAGTTGGTCATCAGCGCCACGCCCCCGCCGAACTTGCTTCCGATACTGTTTGCGCCGAAGAAAGTCGACGAGTTGGATGTACGGTCGAAGTCTTCGATGCCGCCCGAGGAGACCCGCTTCATTACGAAGCGGCCTTGCTTGTCGGTGCGGGTTTCCACGACGGTGCCGCCGTCGCAGACGCGCACGATACCGACCGATTTGGGCGGCGGCGTGCCGTCCTCCATGGTGACGCGGCCGATCATTTGCCAGCTTTGGCCAAGGACGCATGGAACAGTGAGAATGGTCGTGAGAGCAAGAGCGCGAACGGTACGTGCATTCATAAGCAGGACGAAAATGGACCCCGGCCATGGCGCCGGGCCGCGCGGAAAGAAAAAGGGCGGCTGGCGCCAACCAGCCGCCCTGCATTATACCTTAGAACCTAAAGCGCAGCGCCACCTGGCAGCGCCGGGCATTGGTTCCGTCGGGGAAGCCTTGCGAAGCGCTTCCCGTGCCGAGCAACGAAACGCCGCTGCTGAGTACCCGCCGGAGAACGCCGCCCGAACTTACGGAATAGGCAGTGGTCTGTACGCTGGTGTTCCGGATCGTGTTGAAAGCGTTGAACGCTTCGAACGACAAGTCGGCCTTCACGCGCTCGCCGAACGGAATGCTGCGCGTGATGCGGGCGTCAACCTGGTAGGTCTGGTCCACATCCAGAGTGCCTACCGGCCAGAACGGCACGCGGTTCCAGCCGCCGGCCCCGTTGATGGTGCTGTTGGCCAGCGTCACGCCTTGGAATACACCGTTGGCGGAGGTGGAGGCGGAATTCATGGTCGCCGTCCAGGGATGCGCGGACGCCAGGGTGGTCAGGCTGGAGAGCTGCCAGCCGTTCACGAAGTACTTGGCAAAAGTGGAAGTGCTCTTGGTGAATGTGGGCGCCCAAATCCAGTTGATGGAAGCGCGGTGGCGCTGGTCCAGGCTGGAACTGCCCCGGTCGAACTTGTAGTCTCCCGGGACGGTGGCGTTGTTATAGTTGCTTCCCACGTTCCAACTTGCACCCTGCTGGTTGGCGTCGTCGATGGCGTGGGACCAAGTGTAAACCACCTGGGCCTGGAAGCCGTGCGAGAAGCGCTTGCGAAGTTGAACCGCAAGGCCGTTGTACCAGGACTGCCCACCGTTCTCCACTTGCAGGATCTTGCTGTAGCGTGAATCCACGCGGTTCCCGATTACGTACACCGGCGTGGAATACGTACCCGCCGCCTGGCCGGCTTCGTCCATGATTGTGTAAGTCACAGTCGGTCCGGGAGCGCCCAGGTTCAAGTCGCGCTGCGTGAACAGCCCGATGCCGCGGCTCCAGATGTAGCTCACTGTCAGGCCGAGGTTTCGGGTCAGCTCTCGCTCCACCGCCAGGGTGCCCTGCTGGGAATAGGGTGCGTGGAAGTCTTCCGAAGCGAAACCCAGCGAAACCGATCCCGCCGGCGCGCCCGAGGCACTGCTCAGGACGTTCGGGAAAGTGGGCGCCCCAGTCTGGCTGGGGGTCACGTATACCGACGTCTGATATTTTCCGTTGCCCAGATACAGTGTATCCAGCATGTTGCCGTGGAAACGGGCGCGGAAGATTCCGTACCCGGCACGCACCACGGTCTTTTCATTCGGGCTGTAGGACAGACTGACGCGGGGCGAGAACTGCTTGTTGCTTGCAGGCACGCGCCCTGTCTGCGGCCAATCAGGATTGGTGATGATCGGCTGCGGCAGCCAGCTCTTCTCATACCGCACACCGTAATTGAAAGTTACACGCTGGGATACCTTCCAGGTGTCCTGGGCATACAGGTTAATGTCCGTGGTGCGAATATCCTGGATGGGATTGCCGAAGGCTTGCTGGAAGTTGCTATAGCTGCGGAGACCTGAGTTGAATGTTCCGCCATTGAAGTCCTTGGCGAAGTTAGTGAGGTTCGAATAGCTGTAGCTTCCGTTGCCGTTGTAAAGCTGGTTCATCCAGTCCTGGGTAGTGGAGAAATCCATCCCGAACTTGGCGGTGTGGGCGCCGCTCACCCAGCTCAGATTGTCCACGATCTGGTACCGGTTCTGGCTGGGGTATGTCCGCGGATAGGCCTGGGCCGCACCCACGGTTGATCCGGCGACCGTGATATAAAGTCCACCGGTTTCGGACGGCCACAGGTCCGAAGCCGCGGGATCCGACAGCCGGTCCTTGAACCAGCCGCCGCGGAGCTCGTTCACCGTGTTCGGCGTCAGGATCGACGTCCAGGCCACCTTGGCCCAGCGGTCTTTCACTGTCGAATTGCCGTTGTTCGCAATGGCGTTTCCGTTAGTGAGCACCGCCTGGGTCTGAATTCCGTGCGGGCTTCGCCAATCCATGAAATTCATGCTGGCGGTGATGGAATTGCGTTCGTCGATGTGCCAGTCGATCTTGCCGAATACGAGGTTCTGTTTGTAGGTGCGCGGCACCATCACATTCATCTGCCTCTGGATGAAATTAATGGCGGCGGTGCACTGAGCCACGCCGGCCGTGCAGTTGGAAGCCGGGATATAGTTGCCCGTCGGGTCGGTGAGGGAGTTGTTCACGATGCGGTTCAGGGCCGGGAAGTTCCGGTTGGTGTAGTCGTAATTGAAGAAGTAGAAGACCTTGTCCTTCTTCCACGGGCCGCCGATACTTCCACCGGCAGTGTGGCGCCATTCGGGCAGCTTCACTCCGTTGGCATACCGGTCCGCCGCTTCCAACGTGCGGTTGCGGAAGAACCAGTAGCCGGTGCCGTGCACTTCGTTGGTGCCGCTCTTGGTCACCGTGTTTATGACGCCGCCCATGGCCCGGCCGAACTCGGCCGAAAAGCCGTTGGACTGCACCTGGAACTCCTGCACGGCATCCTGGGAAATCTGGCTGCCGATGCGGGTGCGCCCGGCGTTCTCGTTGTAAAACGAGTTCGTCGTGTCGTTCCCGTCGGTCATGAAGTTATTCCCCATGGCGATGCCGCGGAAGGTGATCAGGCCGAATTCGCCGTCGTTGCTCACCGCGGGAGTCATCAGCACGTAAGTGTCGACCCGGCGGCCGTTGATGGGCAGATTGTCGATCTCCGCCTCGCCCACGCTGGCCGTCACGCCGCTTTTGGTGTTTTCCACCAGCGGCGCTTCGCCGACCACCTCGACCTGCGTCGCGGTGGCGCCGACTGTCAGCCCGACCTTGAAGTCCACCGTCTGGCCGACCAGGATTTCAAAGTTCTTGGCTTCCCACTTGGTGAAGCCCTCCTTGTTTACCGTGAGCGCGTAACCGCTTGCCGGTACCAGTGCAGGCACTGCGAATGAGCCAGCCTGCGTGGTCTTCATCGTCCTGGTGATGCCCTTGGATTCATTGGAGAGCACGACGGTGGCGTCGGGAACAACAGCACCGGTAGCATCGCGAACCGTTCCCGAAACCGCCCCCAGGCCTGCCACGCCCTGAGCGTAGGCGCTCAGCGCAATCAAAAAGAACGCACAAACCGTCCCGATCCGGGCGGCCTTGTTCCACCTCATACAGCCTCCTTACCCCTTACAAATCGAAAGTTGTATAGAATCCTGCCCCTGTAGCAGACTTCTTCACAGACTCTCAGAATACCAAGACGGGGGGCAAAAAACACGCCAGCCCCCGCGCAAAAACGGGCGCTGGCGTCTCCCAATTCATTGCCCACGCTCCACACTTCGGGAAGCATGAATGACAACCTCGAATACTACAACGACTTCATGAAAGTGACGTGACAAACGGATGACAATCCGCTAACTTACTCCGCGCCCGTGTCCACCCACTCGCTGCGGCGGGCGCTCGCGATCACTGCGTCGCAGACGCGCTGCGTTTGCAGCGCAGTACGGAAATTCGGCTGCGCGGGCGTGCCTTTCTCAATTCCCTCGACAAAGTCCGCCAGCGCGTTCAGGAACGTATGCTCGTAACCGATACATGTACCGGGCACCCAGTAGTGGCTCATGTAAGGATGTTCGGAATTCGTCGTGTGGATCTTGCGCCAGCCGGTGAGATGCGATGCGGTCTTCTTGCCGGTTTCCTTTTGCTTGTATTCGAAGAACTGCAGGTATTCGGGCTCTTCCAGGTCGAAGTACAGGCTGCCGTCGGCGCCGTTCAACTCGAAGGTGTTGAAATTCTTGCGCCCGCGCGCGTAACGCGTGCTTTCAAACGTGCCCATCGACCCGTTGGCGAACACAGCCAGGAACATGCAGGCATCGTCGATGGTAACCGGCTCCACCTGCCCCGACACGGCGTGCTTACGCTCCTTGACAAAGGTCTCGGCCTTGGCCATGACGCGCGCGATGGGGCCGTTCAGCCACATGGCCGTGTCAATGGAGTGCGCCAGAAGGTCGCCCGTGACGCCGCTGCCGGATACGCGCGCGTCGAGCCGCCAAAGCGCGTCGCCACCCTGCGGCACGTCGGCTGAAATGGTCCAGTCCTGCAGGTACAGGGCACGATAGTGGAAAGGCCGTCCGATGCGTCCCTCGTCCACAATCTGCTTGGCGAGCGAGATGGAAGGCACGCGCCGGTAGTTGAATGACACCATGTTCGGCACGCCGGCCATCTCGACGGCGCGCACCATCTCCTCGGCCTGTGCCGCGTTCATGGCCATGGGCTTTTCGGTGCACACCATCTTGCCGGCCTGGGCCGCCGCGATGGCAATCTCCGCGTGCGCCACATTGGGCACGCAGATGTCGATGAGATCGATGTCCTTTGCCGTGAGCAGATTGCGCCAGTCCGTCTCCACCCGTTCGTAACCCCAGGTCTGCGCATATTGCCGCGCCTTGGGTTCATTCGTGTCGCAGATGGCCTTCAGCACCGGCCGGTGCTCGACGTCGAAGAAATTGTTCAACCGCCGGTACGCATTCGAGTGGGTGCGGCCCATGAAGCCGCAGCCGATGAGTCCAACCCTGAGTTCTTTCGCCATGATTGCTCCTTGGAGGAACCAATATACAATGAATCCCCGTCTGCGAGACAAACGCGCCGGTGCCGATCGGCTTCCCTCCTTCTGTCTCCTGTCTCCTGGTGTACAATTCCAAGTTGAGCCGCCCGTGTAGAGGGTGGCGCTCATCGAGGACATCGACATGAAGATTTCGCTCGGAAGCTGGGCCTTTGCCTTCGGCCCTTACACGGACAATCCCGTTCCCTTTGAAAAGTGCATTGAAAGGCTGAGCAAGGCCGGTTACGACGGCATCGAGGTCTGCGGTTTCCCGCCGCACGTCACCTTGGAGCGCTATCCTACCACGGCTTCGCGCGCTGAACTGGTGAAGATGCTCAAGGACGCCGGCTTGGGCGTCTCCGGCTACGCGGCGGATTTCAGCACCGTGAATCCGGCGGTCGCCGGCAACCGGCAGAAGTATCTGGACCTGTTCAAGCGCAACGTGGAACTGTGCGCCGATATCGGCAGTGCGGGTATCCGCGTCGACTCGGTGGCCGCCCCTGGCTCCATTCCCGAATCCGACTATGCCGCCACGATGGACCGCATGGCGGACATCTGGCGGGATGGCGCCGGCATCGCCCAGCAGGCCGGCCTGCGGCTGGTCTGGGAGTTCGAACCGGGTTTTGCTTACAACAAGCCGTCCGAAGTGGTGGCCATGCATCAGAAGGTCGGCCATCCGAATTTCAGCGTCATGTTCGACACCTCCCACGCTTACATGTGCGGCGTGGTGGGCGCGCGCCAGCATCCGCCCAAGGAAACCCTCCCGGGCGGCGTGGCCGAGTTCCTCAAGAAACTTGAAGGCCGCATCGGGCACATCCACCTGATCGATTCAGACGGCACGCTGCACGGCGATGAAACCAGCACGCACCGCCCGTTCGGCGAAGGCTTCGTGGATTTCAAGGCCTTGGCTCCGGCACTGCTGGCGGTTCCCAACATCGAGTGGTGGTGCATCGACCTGTGTTTCTGGCCCGGAAGCTGGGAGCTGGTTGAGTCCAGCCGCGCTTTCGTCGCCGACCTGCTCGGCGCGAAAGGGGGGCGTTGACGACGCCGCCGACCTTCGCCGTTCCGGGCGGCGGCGAGGTATCGGCTGAGTGGAGCTACGCCCGGGGTCCGGTTGCGCCACTGATCGAAAAGTCCATTGCAGGTGTGCTCGCCGATACCGTTGCCCGCTGCGGCGACGGCGAGGCGCTGGTGGTCCGCCACCAGAATGTGCGCCACACGTGGAAAGAACTGGCCCGCCAGGTGGAGCGCACCGCGCGCGGCTTGGTGGGACTGGGTCTCAAGCCGGGTGACCGCGCCGGCATCTGGGCCAGCAACTGCGCCGAGTGGGTCTATCTGCAGTACGCGGCGTCTCTGGCACGCGTGGTGCTGGTGAACGTCAACCCAGCGTACCGGTCGCACGAGTTGCGCTACGTGCTACGCAAGTCGCACATGAAGGCCCTGTTTTTGAATGAGCGCGACTCGCGCGCCGACTACCGCTCCATCCTCGAGGAATCGCGGAATGGGGAGGATTTGCCGCTCGAACATGCCATCTATCTGGGCCAGCAGCGATGGCTCGACATGCTCGATTGCGGTGCGGATCTGCCGCCACAGGCGGCCCAGCCGGAGGATGTGGCCAACATCCAATACACCTCCGGCACTACGGGCTCGCCGAAGGGGGTACTTCTTACCCACCGTAACTTGGTAAATGACGGCGCCGCCATCGCTTCCTACCTGGAAGCCACTTCCGCCGACCGGATATGCGCGCCCGTGCCCCTGTATCACTGCTTCGGCAGCGTCATTGCCAGCATGGCGGCGCTGGTGAGCGGTGCCACGCTGATTCTGCCCTGCGCCCAGTTCGATGCGCTGGCCACGCTGAAGGCAATCCAGGAAGAGCGCGCCACTGCGGTCTACGGCGTGCCCACTATGTTCATCGCGGAGCTGAATCACCCTGAGTTCCGGCGCTTCGATTTTTCTTCGTTACGCACGGGTGTTATGGCCGGCTCGCCTTGTCCCATCGAGACTATGCGCCAGGTCGTCGAGGAGATGCACTGCCCGGAATTGACCATCTGTTACGGACAGACGGAGTGCAGTCCGGTTTGCACCATGTCGCGCGTTCACGATTCGATCGAATTGCGCGTTTCGACAGTGGGCTGCCCGCTGCCAAACGTGGAGATCAAGGTCGTCTCCACGAGCACGGGCGAAATGTTGCCAGTGGGCGGGTTGGGCGAATTGTGCGTGCGCGGCTTTCTGGTCATGAAAGGGTACGACAACGATCCGGAAGCCACTGCAGCAGCCGTCGACAGCGATGGCTGGCTGCACACAGGCGACTTGGCTATCATGCAGCCCAGCGGTTATTTCCGCATGCGCGGCCGAGCCAAGGAGACCGTCATCCGCGGAGGCGAAAACATCTACCCGCGCGAAGTGGAAGAGTATCTGATGACCAATCCCAAGGTCGCCGACGTTTACGTGGTGGGCCTGCCCGATGAGCGCTTGGGAGAAACCGTCTGTGCCTGGATCCGTTTGAAGCCCGGCGTCACTGCGACTGAAGACGAAATCCGCAATTTCTGCCGCGGCACCATCGCGTATTTCAAGGTCCCGCAGTACGTCCGCTTCGTGGACAGTTTCCCGCTGACCGTGACCGGGAAGATCCAGAAATTTATGATCCGGGATTTCGAAATCCGCGAGCGTGGCCTCGAGAAGGCCGCCAACATAGCTACGGCCTGAGGCTCCCCGGTCGCTCTTATCGGGTCAGCGTTTCGATTCTCGCTGCCAGCCAGTCCACGGCGGCCTCCAGCATCACACGGCCCTTTTCGGCCGATGCGAGCCGCGCCGTCGCGAAGAACCGCTGGTCGTCAGCCGCGCGCTTCGCGTCGGTGATCCGGACTTCCCCGGCCGGGTAGGCTTCCTCGTCCATGTGTACGCTTTGGGGGAAGATAGCCATGGCCTCGGAAGTCTCGAATTCGCCCGAGTGTCCGGGACATTCGCCCGATTCGAGGCAGCGTTTCACGAAGTCGCTTGAATAGGCCTCCCAATAGGAACACAACTCGAGACGGATGCCCAGCTTGGCGCGGAACTCCTCCAGGTGCGCTTCGATGGGACGGCGGTTGCCTCCGTGGCCGTTGACCAGGAGAATGCGCCCGATGCCGCCGCGGCGCAGGCTGTCGCAAATTTCGTAGACGACCTGCGCGAACGTTTCCGGTGTGAGCGTCAGCGTGCCGGGGTGATCCATCCAGTGTTCCGAAATCCCGAAGTGAACGACGGGTGTAACCACGGCCGCGGGGAAGACGCGTTCGGCGGCTTGCCGGCAGATCCAACCTACGCAACTTGCATCGTGGCTCATCGCCAGGTGCTCGTTGTGCTGCTCGGTGCTGGCCAGCGGCACTACGGCGGCGCGCAGCGTGCCGGCGTGCATGGCGCGGCGGATGGCGCGCCGCGTGTTTTCTTCGAGTCGAACTGACAGCAGGCTCATGGAACCCTTAGCAGTCTTTCTGCTTTTGGAGAAGCGCCGTTGTGTAGAACTCGTAGGAAGCGGCCTTGTCCGGCACGTCGATCAAGTGGACCGTGAACCGCGCCGGCAGCCCGTGCTCCGGAAGCCGGTCGTGGAAGAAGCCGCCGTACGCGCGGGCGTAAGCCTTGCGCAGCCGGTCCTGTTCCGCCGCGTAGCCGGCCGGGTCCGTCAGCGGGCTGGGCGTTTTCGGCTGGCAGCCGAAGGCGTGCATCTCGATGAAATCGACATCCGCGATCGACTTGCAGATTCCCGCCTCCTGCAGCCAGCTTTCCCAGCCGCGGAATACCAGCGGGATTTCGCGTTCGGGGTCCATCACCACGGTTTCCTTCAGACCGAGGTTCCGCGTCGCCGATTCGCCACCGGTGAAGCCCGCGAAATAGATCTTCAGATCGCCGTCCGGCAGTTGTTCGGTGACCAGATTGGAAAAGACGGGCTGTTCGCCCCGGTAGTAGTAAGTCAACTTGCCGCGTCGTTTGATATTGAATGCCATGCGATCTCCTCAGATTACTCGTGCAAAAGCATGCCGCCGTCCACATAGAGGTGAGCGCCGGTGATGTAATCCGCCTCCGGCGAAGCCAGCAGAACCACGGCTCCGGTCACGTCCTCCACGTTGCCGACCCGGCCGCTGGGGATGCGCGCCAGCACCTTGGGCAGGTATGCCGGATCGGCAAGCCGGTCCCGGTTCTCGTCTGTGGCGATGGCGCCCGGAGAAACGCAATTCACCTGAATGTTCAATGGGGCCAGCTCGAGCGCCAGCGACTTGGTCAGCATCACCATGCCGGCCTTCGCGATGCAGTACGTCGAGTTGCCCGTCATGGGGCGCTCGTCGTGTACGCTTGAGATGTTGACGATCTTGCCCGAGCCCTGTGCTGCCATCCAGCGCGCAGCCGCCTGCGACAGGAAATAAACGCCCTTCAGATTGACGCCGAGCACCTCATCCCAGGCGTCCTCTGTTGCCTCCAGAAACGGCTGGCGGCGCGCCATGCCGGCGTTGTTCACCAGGATGTCGAGGCGGCCGAAGAGCTCGCGGGCCGCCGCGAGGATCCGTTCGTGTTGGGCGCAGTCCTTCACGTCGCAGGCGACAGCGAACGCCTGCCCGCCCATTTGCCGGATGGCGGCCACCACCTCTTGCGCGGCAGCCGCCTCCTTAGCATAGTTGACGAGGACGGCTGCGCCTTCCCGGCCCAGCGCCAGGGCGATCGCGCGGCCGATGCCGCGAGACCCGCCGGTCACCACCGCGACCTTGCCGCTCACCTTCATACCATCTCCTTACCAGCCCGGATTGATCGGGAACCAGCCGGGCCGCCGTGTATCTTCGTGGAAGCGGGCGTAATAGTCGCCCCGCTCACGGAAGAGCTCCTCGGCTCGGGCCAGCCGGTCGGGATCCAGTTCGACACCCAGGCCCGGTCCGGTGGGTACGGCAATGCAGCCATTCCGGAAAGGCATCTTGCCGCCCACGATCACGTCGTCGAGCATGTGGTGATAGAGCGTGTCGACGCTGTAGGTCAGGTTGGGCAGCGTGGATGCGGTATGCACCATGGCGGCCATGGTGATGCCGAGTTCGCTGCCACTGTGCATGCCGAGCCCCAGCCGGAAAGCGTCGCACATTCCCGAAAGAACCTTCACGCCCTGGATTCCTTCCCAGTAGTAGATGTCGCTCAGGATGATGTCCACGGCGTTCATGGCCACGCCGGCGGCGAAGTCGTCGAATCTAGCTACGCACATGTTCGTCGCCAGTGGAATGCTGGTGCGCTCTCGCACGCGCGCCATGCCTTCCAGACCCCAGGTCGGGTCTTCCAAGTACTCCAGCTTGCAGTCCTCCAGTTCTTTGGCCACCCGGATCGCTGTGCCGCGCGACCAGAAGCCATTGGGATCGACACGCAGGCCGAATTCCGGGCCGAGCGCTTCGCGCACCGCATATAGGACTGCAATGTCGTTTTCCGGCGGGAGCACGCCGGCCTTCAGTTTCCCGGACTTGAAGCCGCACCTGGCGACCTCTTGCTTGGCGTACGCCACCATGTCCTCGGGAGTGGTCTCGCCGCCCAAGTCGCCTTCCCGGTAGCGGTACGACAGGCTGGCGTTGAAAGGAATCTCGTCGTGCAGCCTGCCGCCGATCATGTCGCACAGGGGACGGCCGGCGGCTTTTCCCTGAATATCGAGACAGGCGATCTCGATGGCGGCGTAGGCGCGCGGATTCGAAATATAGTAGATCTGGCGCAGCGTCTTCTGCTTGATACGCTCCAGGTGGAACGGATCTTCACCGATCAGGCGCGGCTTGAGCTTTTGGAACAAGCCGGTTTGATCGCCGCCACCCACTTCGCCCAACCCGACGATGCCTTCGTCGGTGATCAGTTCGAGGATGGTGCGGACAAGATAGCCCGGGTGGACGCCGGTTGAATGACGCAGCGGGGCTTCCACCAGCACCGCGACGGCGTGAGTCTTCAGATCAACAATTTTCATAGTGCAGTCCTTGTTTCAAACAGCCGCGGCGGCGTGCAGGCGTTCCCGCATGCGGCGCGCGTCGGAGCCGAACCACAATCGAGCGTTCAATACCATGAGAAGGCCGCCGGCCAGGAAACAGGCGGAGGTGGCGCCGACGGCGGCCCCCAGGCCGACGTACTGGCTGAGCCAACCCACCACCACCGGCGACGACCCGCCGAACAGAAACCCGGCTGACAGCATCAGGCCCACTGTGGTCGAACGCGCCCCTGGGGTGATTACCTCGAACACCGAGGCAAACAGGTTCGAATCATACACGCCCCGGAACACGCCGAACGCGCCCAAAGCGAGGAAGGCTTCGCCGGGCGAACCAGCCCGCCCCAACCAGTACAGGAACGGAGCCGCGCCGAGCAAGCCCGCTGCTTGGACCCAAACCCGGCCTTTGCAGTCGCGCACCGCCCAACGGTCGGCCAACCTGCCGCCCACGAGCACGCCGAGGAAGGCCCCCAATTGATGATAAATGGTGGCGTGGAATCCCGCTTCGGCCAGGCTGTAATGGAATTCGCGATACAACAGTGTGGGCGACCAGGTGACCACGGCCACTCCCGCGAAGTTCATGCCGATGAAGGAGATCATCAACGCCAGCGCGGCGCGCGAGCGAAACGCCTCGCTTAGCCGCGCCCACACCGATGCCTTGACGACTTCTGCGTCTGCGGCAACGCTGCCCTCTTCCTGACGGCCGCGAACCGGCTCGCGCAGAAACAGCCGGATCATCACCGCCACGGCGATGCCCGTGCCGCCGAAGACCAGGAACGCGGTCCGCCACCCGAAGTGCTGGCCGATATAGCCGGCCAGCGTGCCGCTGACCACCACGCCGAAATACAGGCTGGTTTGGTGGATGGACATGGCGAAGGCGCGCGTCGAAGACCCGTGGTAGTCGCCGATGATCGATGTCGCGGCCGGATAGTAGAAGGCCTCGCCCGCGCCCGTCAGGGCGCGTAACAGCAGGAACAGGAGGAAGCCCGAAACCAGGCCCGAACAGACCGTCGTGGCGCTCCACACGAGCAACGCGCTGAGAATGATGTTCTTCCGGCTGATCGAATCGCCCAGCAGGCCCGCGAAGGGAACCAGGATCGCGTAAATCCATTGGAACGAGGATCCGAGCAGACCCAACTGCGTGTTACTCAGCCCCAGTTCCTGCTTGACCAGCGGGAACACCGAAAACAGGATCTGACGATCGGCGTGGTTCAGGAAGTAGCACACCCAGAACAGCGCCAGCACCACCCATGGGTAAAGTCGCGCGCGGCGGTCAAGGGTGTCGCCTGCTAGGTGGGCAGCCATTCCGCTCCGCATGATACCGCTGGGATAGGAATCAATGGAAGTCAAAATATTGGAAGAATGATTCACTGAAAGTAAATTCAGGGCGTTCCTGAACATTCACCAAAGGTGAGGCATAGTTCAAGACAATTCGCTTGTCTGAAACGAAAACCCGTGGCAACATCCACAGTGCGGGTATTCTTTATCCTGCCGTCGCTTGTGTGAGAGAGAAAGGTTTAACCATGTCAGCTTCAGGCAAGACAGTTGCTCATGTGCTTTCCTACATCATTCCGGCGTTGTTCGCGGTTGCCAACCTGGAATATAAAGCGGAAGCGCAAGTGCTCTATGGTTCCATAGTGGGGACGGTCACGGACCCGAGCAGGGCTCTCGTTCCCAATGCTCAGATCAGGATTACCAACCGCGAGACCAATCAGTCGCGCACGGCCGTTTCCAACGAGGCGGGCATTTACACGTTTTCGAACGTTCTGGCCGGGACCTATAACATTGAGGTGAAGGCCCCCGGATTCCGGCCCTTGTCCAAATCCGGAATCGAGGTCGTCGTTGGCGCGGTCCGGCGCGAAGACATTGAAGTGCAAGTCGGGCAGACCAACGAAGCGATCACCGTGGTTGGTGGCGTGGTTTCGCTGCAGACCGAGAAGGTGGACGTCAGCAGCGAGATCAATTCCAAGACGGTGAACAACCTGCCGATGGGCGGGTACCGCAACTATCAGAGCCTGATCAACCTGGTGCCGGGTGCCACCCCTGGCGCTTACCAGAATGCCGCCATCTCGCGGCCGGGACGCGCGCTGACCACCAACATCAACGGCACCAACCGCAACAACAATGTCACCAAGCTGGACGGGGCGGTGAACATCTCGACATGGCTGCCTCACCACGTGGCGTACGTCGCGCCCGCGGAGACCATCGAGACCGTCAACGTGTCGACCAACAACTTCGACGCCGAGCAGGGTATGGCCGGCGGCGCCGCTGTGACGGTGGTGACCAAGTCGGGAACCAACGATCTGCACGGCTCGCTCTTCGGCTTTCACGATAATCAGCATTTGCGGGCTTGGGGCTTCTTCGAGTCCCGGACGCCGAACAAGCCGAAGAGCATTCGGAACATCGACGGATTCACAATCGGCGGCCCCATCAAGAAGGACAAGCTGTTCTTCTTCGGAGGCTATGAGTCGAATCGGGAGCGCGTGAGCCGCTACGGCAGGTATACAGTTCCCACTGCCGATCAGCGCGAGGGTGACTTCAGCGCGTACTCCAACACGATCTACGATCCCGCCACTGGGACCATCGACGGCAAGGGACGCACGCCGTTTGCCGGCAACGTCATACCGCTGGCGCGGCAGAGCGCTATTTCGCGGAAGATCCAGAGCCTGATTCCGAATCCGACCGAGGCCGGAGTCAGCGCCAATTTCTATAACTCGGATGTCCAAAAGCTGAGCCGCGACCAGTTCGACATCAAAATCAACTGGAACCGCTCGGCCAACCATACTATCTGGACCAAGTACAGCTTCATGCGCGGCATCGGCGAGTGCAATCCATCACTCGGCGCGGCCGGTGGAGCGGGCCTGTGCGACACCGGCTCGGGCACCGGTTACGACCGCGCCCAACTCGCCACCATCGGCCACACCTGGGTGGTGAGACCGAACCTGGTGGTGGACGGTGTCATCGGCTTTACACGGAACCGGATCGACGTCACGCCGCCCAATTACGGGACCAACTACGGTTTGGATACGTGGAAGATCCCCGGCACTAATGGCACCGACATTCGTCAAAGTGGCATGCCGATCATCGGGGTCAGCGGTTACTCGAGTTTGGGCGACACCGACTCCTGGAATCCAGCGTTCCAGGCGGACCAGAACTACAACATCACCACCAACGTCGGCTGGACGCGCGGCCGTCACGATGTCCGGTTCGGGTTCGACGTCATTCACCATTACCTGAATCACTGGCAGCCGGAACTCGGTTCGGGCGCCCGTGGCGGGCTCTACTTCGGCTACGGGCCGACCGTGCTGAACGGTGGGAAGGCCGGCGTCCAGTTCAACGGCTATTCCACCTTCCTGTTGGGTTTGGTGACGTCGGCATCCAAGAGCGTGCAATGGGAAACCATGAACACCTCGGAATGGCAGTATGGGACATACATCCGCGACCGCTGGCAGATTACGCCCCGCACGACGGCGGTTTTCGGCCTGCGCTGGGAGTTGTTCCCGCTGCTTTCGCGTTCGCACACCGGCATTGAGTACTACGATCCTTCCACCAACACCGAGTATCGTGGCGGGTTGGGCGGCAATCCGACGGACCTGGGAATCGGCACGAGCAAGAAACTGTTTGCGCCCCGCGTCGGACTCACACATCGGATCACAGAGAAGACGGTTGTGCGCGCCGGCTACGGGCTTACTTACAACCCGATGGTCCTGAGCCGCCCGCTTCGCGGCAGTTACCCCCAGACAATCGACGCTTCATTCTCCGCCGTCAATTCGTATCAGTACTTCGGAACGCTTGAACAAGGGATCCCACTCTTTAGTGGAGAAGATCCGAACTCGGGGTCCTTCCTGCTGCCGAATCGTTTCAGCATCCGCGCCTTGTGGAATCCCGACGGAACACGCCGAGTGAATCGGGGATACATCCAGTCCTGGAACTTCATCCTCGAGCGCGAGTTGCCGGGTTCCGTGGTGGCCACCGCCGGGTACGTTGCCACGCGCACCGTCAGAAGCTTTGTGGATTGGGAAGCGAACAACGCCCCTCCGGGCACGGGTCAAGCCGGGCAGCCGTTCAAGCAGAAGTTCGGGCGCACAGCTTCCACTCTGCTGTTCAATGGTTGGGCGGGTGCCAGCTACAACTCGCTTCAGACCACCGTCAACCGTTCTTTCCGCAATGGACTGATGCTGAAAGGCGCTTTTACCTGGTCCAAGTCTATGGATATGCAGGACGACGACGGCTGGGGCGGGCTGATGTGGAACTGGGCCCCGGTTATCAACCGGAATTACGCATTGTCCGGCTTTGATATTCCGCTGAATCTGCAAATGGGCTTCGCCTATGAGTTGCCCTTCGGTAAGGGGAAGAAGTACCTTACGGCAGGCCTCGTTTCAAAACTGTTTGGCGGATGGCAGACCAACGGAATTTTCTATTCCTACAATGGCAAGCCGTTCACTGTCTCGGCGCCTGGAACTTCGCTGAACGCCGTGAGCAACTCACAGACTGCGGACCAGGTAAAGAGTACCGTTGAGAGACTCGGTGGTGTGGGTTCGGACGCGCGCTACTACGATCCCACTGCGTTTGCTACCGTTACGGAAGTGCGCTTCGGCACCAGCGGACGCAACATTCTTCGGGCGCCCGGCGTGATCGGTATGGACGCTAGCGTCTTCAGGCGGTTCAACTTTACCGAACGCATCACAAGTGAATTCCGCGCGGAGTCTTTCAACCTGACGAATACGCCTCAGTTCGGTTCGCCCAACGCGGATGCGTCCAGCGTCAACTTTATGAAGATCCTGGGCGCTGGCGGCGCGCGGCAATTCCGTTTCGGTATGCGGGTTCAGTTCTGACGGCATTCCCAAGGCGGCCGGTTCGCAAAGCCGGCCGCCAGATCTTTTGAGCACGAAGGAGTATTTGTGGCTGACACAGAAACTAACATCCCAGGCGGCGAAGCCGTGACGGAAGTCATCTGCGAAAGGTACCGGAGCCTCTATGGCGGGCTAGTCTATGATGTGCTGGAACACTTCGGGTATCCGAACCAGGTCGTCTCGCACCAGATCGTGCCGCTGGATGCTGGCATGAAGATCGCCGGTCCGGCGTTCACCGTGAAAGGCACCATGAGCTGCCAGCGGGACGAAAAGATCCGTTACAAGCGTCTGGTGATGATCAAGGAGATGCGCCGGCCCTGCGTGGAAGTGCGGGACTGCGGCACGCCGTTTCCAGTGGCTCTTTACGGCGAACTCAGCGCCAGCAGCGCCAGGGCCCACGGCGCGGTGGGCGCCCTGGTCGATGGCGGTGTACGCGACTGCTCCCATCTGATCTCGATGGGGTTCCCCGTCTTTTCGCGCTACCGCAACCCGGTGGAGGCCTTCGGCCGGTGGGCCCTGCTCGAATACCAGGTGCCTATTTTGATTTCCGGCGAATTGACAGCCGCCGTGCAGGTCAATCCGGGCGACTTCATTTTTGGGGATTACGACGGTGTAGTCGTTATTCCCGCCGCACTCACCATGAAAGTGCTCGAGGAGTGCGAGCGCGTCAAAGGGATTGAGGACGTGGCGCGCGAGGAGTTCGCGCGGGG
>JAJFUV010000165.1 GCA_021372245.1 Terriglobales bacterium | reverse complement strand
GACGCGATGCAAAGAGAGCGGGGACACGGGGAATTGCGAACTTGCCTCCGCAAGACGCAACCGCTGAAGAAGGGATTGGCAAGCGAGGACAAGATGATCTGGATGGGTCGGAATCCGTTCGGTGACGACTGGAGCCTTGGGAGCGTGCGCCTGCTCTCACTCGATGACGCGATGAAGCGGTACGCCAGAAAACTGTGGCGCGCGGCGGCGGACGGAGCGCCGTTCGCTGACTGGCTGGCGGGAAGGTGCGTATAATGGCTGCGCTCTATTTCCGGACCTATACCGGGCGGGAGGTTCACCCGCTCGCCCCCAAGCCGCACGAGATCAGCATCTTCGACGTAGCACGGTCGCTCTCTCAGATGTGCCGCTTCCTGGGCCATACCAGGGCGTTCTACTCGGTGGCGCAGCATTCCGTCCTGGTAAGCAAACTGGTCCCGCGCGAGGATGCCCTGTGGGGCCTCCTGCACGACGCCAGCGAAGCGTATCTCTGCGACCTGCCTTCGCCCATCAAACGCGACACGGAGATGAGCATCTACCGGATCGCGGAGGATCGCCTGATGCTGGCGGTCTGCGAGCGGTACGACCTCCCGCCGGAGATGCCGCGCTCCGTGGCGATCGCGGACAAGGTCGCGCTGGCGACGGAGTTCCGCGATGTGACGACGGTGGCGCTCCCAGCTTACGGAGGAAGCGCGGAAGCGCGTCGGGTTTCCTGCCGAGATAGCCGCCAGGAGGGGGCCGCAGGCATTGCTCGAAACGCCGCAGGCTGTGGTCGGCACGATCCACTCCGTCAAGGGCGGGCAGGCCGACGTGGTGTACCTCTTTCCGGATCTCTCCCAGGCTGGAGACGCGCACTATGCTCACGGCGGCGCGTCGCGCGACTCCGTGATCCGTCAGTTCTATGTGGGCGCGACCAGGGCGCGCGAACGCCTGTACATCTGCGGGCGAGAAACCAGCATGGCGGTGAGGATATGAGCGCCCATCCCCGAATTGTCGATCTGACGCAGGTGCCTGCGGTCCCGTGGGCGTGGGTCGATGAGCACGTGTACGCGGCAATTCGCGGATGCAGTGTGAAGGTATTGCAGAACGAACGGCGATTGAACATCGGCTGTCCGTTCCGCCGAATCAACGGCACCACGGTTCGCTACAAGATCGGCGACATAGCGGCCTTTCTGGAATCGCAGCCGGGCGGCGGCGGTAACGCCGCAAAAGGCGGCAATCCACCTGAACGCCGGGCTGGTCGGCCGCGCCGGCCTTGACTTGACTGTTTCGCACCGCTGGACCCCCATGGGTCGAGGCAAGAGTCCGCCGCATGAGTGTTTTCAAAAACGGCAAGTTCTACCACTACGAGTTCTTCCTGGACGGCCATCGGCACCGTGGATCGACGGGCGTGGCCAACAAGGCCCAAGCCATCCAGGAGGAGCGCCGCCAGCGCGAGCGGCTGGAAAAAACCTACAGTCAGGTCATTGAAGAGGAAGCCCGCGACCAGAGGCGGAAAACGATCCAGCAGGCGGCAGACGAGTTCTTGATTGAGTACAAGGCCAAGCACGAAGCGCCCACGTTCGCGGTTTACGCGCTCGGACACGTAACAGACCACCTTGGCAAGAAGCTCGTGGTGGAGGTCACGCCGACGGCCGTGAAACGCTACCAGACGGATCGCCTCACGGAAAAGGCCGGCCCCAAAACCATCAACGATGAGGTGCTGCTGCTCCTGCGGCTGTGTGGCGACCAGGGCGATCTGATTCGCGCGAAGCTGCGCCGAGAGAAGGCGATGAAACTCGCCCTCCCGCCATCGCCGGGACGGGCCTACACCGCCGACGAGAAGGCGCGCATGCTCGCAGAAGCGGCGAAGTTGCGGAGCAAGAACATGTACCCGGCCCTAGCAGCGCGTGGTGCAAGTGGTACTGAAACATGTGACCTTGGGAATGTTTTGAACGTCTATTAAGGCATGGCGATGGGACGGCGACGAGCACGCGTGAGACAAGAGCAGTTGTGGACGCCGACGGCGTCACTGCCGG
>JAJFUV010000142.1 GCA_021372245.1 Terriglobales bacterium | reverse complement strand
CGGTCTTCGGATCTGCTCCGGGGAGCGCGACTCCCCCGAAACATCTCATCCAACATAAACCCACCACCTCCGCCCCGCCCTCAAAAGGCGACATTTCTATTTGGCAGAACACACGACATTTCTATTTGGCGTTGACAAGGCGGAATCTACTTCGAGCTGGCAGGCAAGATCGACACCCTGCTTTTTGACAAGACGGGCACACTGACGCTGGGACGCCCCAAGGTCGTCGCGGTCATTAGCTCGGACGGCATAGCCGAGGATGAAGTGCTTGCGCTCGCGGCAGTTGCCGAGAAGTACTCGGAGCACCCGCTCGCGAAATCCGTGATGGAGCTCGCCTCGGAGCGACAGCTCACAGTGCCCGACCCCGACGAGTTCAAGATTGAGGTCGGGATGGGAGTGACCGCCAGCCAAGGGGGGTCCAACATCATCGTGGGTAAGGCCGACTTCCTACAAGAGCGCGGCTGCACCGTGTCCGCGCGTTTAGCGGCGGAGGCTGCCGCTCAAGCCGAGCGGGGTCGGACCACCATCCTGGTGGCGCGAGGCCAGCACGGAGTGGGGCTGGTGGCCATTGCAGACGAAGTGCGACCCGAGACGGCCCAGGCTATCGCCGCCCTCAAGAACCTTGGGGTGCGGCGGATCGGCATGCTCACCGGCGACAATCCGAAGGTCGCACAGGCCGTGGCCACGCAGATTGGCGTGGACGACTTCCGCGCCGGTTTGCTCCCCGAGGAGAAACAAAGAGCGGTGAAGGAATTCCAGGAGCAGGGACAGAAGGTCGCCATGGTTGGCGACGGCATCAACGACGCGCCCTCGCTGGCGCTTGCTGATATTGGCATTGTAATGGGGGCCGCAGGCACAGACGTCGCGATCGAGGCAGCCGACGTGACGCTCATGAACGACGACCTCAGACGAGTCGTGGACTTCGTGCAGATGTCACAAGTGGTGCTGAAGCGGATCAAACTGAACATATTTTTTTCCATAATCTACAATGCCGTGGGCCTTGTCCTCGGAACGTTAGGCCTCCTGACGCCAGTCGTGGCAGTGCTGTTCCAGGAGGGCGGCTGCGTCACTGTGGTGCTGAGTTCGACCCTCTTGCTGTGGGCTCGGCCCAAGCCGGTCGCCGATCTTGCGGCACGCGGGACACATGCCCATCCTGAGCGCCTCTTGCGCTACTCGTGAGTACTTCTGGAACCCATGCCGTCGATCTGCCATTCAACTCGAACGCGAACGTCGAGGCCGCTCTTCACTGATGACGTGACAGTGCAGTGCTTTTCGAAGACCTCTGCACACCGGTTCATCCGCGGATGCCGCTGGACCAAGCGGGGCTTAACTGTCACGTCGACATGATCGATGCGCGGGAGCCCGGATTCAGGCGGACGACACTGAACCGGCCTTCGCCGATATGCGCCATAGGCGAACGAGGGCCAGCGTGCCCGGCTGGCATTCATTCGTGGCAAGCCTCGCCGTTTGTAGCAATTACGGGAGCTTCGGGGAGCTTGGCTCCAATAAGCCACGGAGCCGCGTTCCCAGAATGGTGCTAACTCATTGTGAACGATGGTGAGCCGGGCGGGACTCGAACCCGCGACCCTTTGCTTAAAAGGCAAATGCTCTACCTCCTGAGCTACCGGCCCTGGTCTGCTTGGTGGGAACTGAATTCAGGATAACATATGCGACCGAAATTCGGCCTTGACAGCCCCTCCGCGCGGGATTGAGAATCGGTGATCATGTCTCAAATCCAGAGCGACTCGACCGACCGCCGGGCGTTTCTCGGAGCCTCGTCTTCCGCCGCGGGACTCCTTTTGCTCAAGCCCGAAACGGTTTTCGGAACCCAGGCCAATTCCACCGTCGAAGTCGGCATCATCGGTGCCGGCGGGCGCGGGCAGTGGCTGGGCGATTTCTTCATCGAACACGCCGGCGCGCGCATCGTGGCGCTGGCGGATGTCTTCCATGACCGCTTGGACAAGGCGGGACAGAAGTTCAAGGTTCCCCCGGCGCGCCAGTACCGCGGCTTCAACGCTTACCGCGAGCTGATCGCGTCGCGTGTGGACGCCGTGGTGGTCGAGACGCCTCCGTATTTCCACCCCGAGCAGGTGGCCGCCGCGGTCGACGCCGGCAAGCACGTTTTCCTAGCGAAACCCGTGGCCGTGGACGCGCCCGGCTGCCGCTCCATCGCGGAAAGCGGCGAGAAAGCACGCGGCAAGCTCAGCTTCCTAGTGGACTTCCAGACGCGCGCCCGAGAGGTGTTCCGCGAGGCGGCCCTGCGCGTGCATCGCGGCGACATCGGAACGCCGGCGCTGGGCCACGTCTACTATCACGGCTCCGGCGGCGACCCCGTTCCGAAGCCCGACTGGGGACGCGACGAGGCACGCCTGCGCTACTGGCCGCGCGACCGCGTTCTCAGCGGTGACATCATCGTCGAGCAGAACGTCCACGTGCTCGACATGAGCAACTGGCTGCTGGGCGGACATCCCCTCAAGGCGCGCGGCATGGGCGGCCGCAAGATCCGGATGAAATACGGCGATTGCTGGGACTACTTCGTCATCACTTTCTGGTATCCCAACAACGTGGTGGTGGACTTCAGCTCCGCGCAATACGTCAGGGGCTATTACGATATCTGCGCGCGCGTTTACGGCTCGGCCGGCACACTGGACGAGCATTACGGGCTGGGGCCCCGCTTCCAGGTGGATCCGCGTAACGACGGCTTCGTCGCCATCACCGGCGACAAGCCCTGGAAGGGCTCCGACCGCGACGACACCTTCACCGCCGGCGCTATCGACAACGTGAAGGCCTTCATCGACAGCATCCGCACCGGCAAGTACCTGAACAACGCCGCAGAAAGCGCCGACTCGACGCTTACGTGCGTGCTCGGCCGAATGGCCGCCTATCGCGGCGGCACGGCCACTTGGGACGAAATGATGGAGCTCAACACGAAGTTGGAGGCAAACCTGAAGCTGTAGAGCTCACGCCGCCATCTCGGCGAACACCTTGCGGGCGGCTTCCACGGTCTGATCGACTTCGCGCTGAGTGTGCACCGCACTCACGTACATGCGGCCGTCGGGCAACTGATAGATGCCTTCGTCGAGAATGAGGCGCAGGTAGCGCGCCAACATCTGTTGGTCGCTCTGCAGATAATCGCGGTACGAACGCACTTCGGCGAGCTTGGTGAAGTGTACGGAGAGGGCCGCTCCGAAGCCGTTAACCACTGCCGGGATACCGTACTCAGCCGCAGACGCGGCAATCCCCTTCGCGATCGCCAGGCCCATCGCGTTGGCATGTGCGAGCGCCGCGCCGTCGTGGGCCGCGAGTTCTTCGAGCGTCGCCAGCGCGCCCGCCAGCGACAACGGGTTCCCGTTGAACGTTCCGCCGTAGCCAACGCCGCCGGTGACAATCAGCTCCATGATTTCCGCCCGTCCGGCGAAAGCGCTGAGAGGAAGCCCGCCGCCCAGTGCCTTACCGAAGGTCGCCAGGTCCGGCGTTACGCTGAACACAGACTGCGCGCCGCCCGTAGCCATGCGGAAGCCGGTGATGATCTCGTCGAAGATGAGCAGCGCACCGCACTCCCGCGTCAAGGTGCGCAGTCCTTGCAGGAAGCCCGGCTTGGGCATCAGGCAGCCGCTGTTGCACACCACCGGCTCGGTGATGACCGCCGCGATCTCCTGGCCGCGCTGGTCAAGGATGCGCTTCAGCCGCTCCAGGTCGTTCCACGGCGCCACCACCACGTTCTCCACCGAGTTGGGCACCTGCCCCTTCGAATTCAGGTGCACGCGCAGATCGTCGATAGGACCGAGATCTTCCGCGCCGCCACGGTAGCTTAGCAGCACCGAATCGAGCCAGCCGTGGTAGTTGCCTTCGAACTTCAGGATCAGGTTCCGCCCGGTGTAAGCTCGCGCCAGGCGCAGCACCGCCTGCACCGCTTCACTGCCGCTCGAAGTGAACTCCACGCGCTCGGCGCAGGGCACCATGGCGCACATCTTCTCCGACACCGCGATTTCCAGTTCGTGCTGCGCGCCGTAACAGTGCGGCCTGGACGCCTGCCGCCCGATGGCCTCCACCAGTTTCGGATGAGTGTGTCCGAGGATGAGAGGACCCCAGGCCAGCGCATAATCAATGTACTCGTTGCCGTCGACGTCGATCGCCCGGGGACCGTGCGCGTCCTGAAAGTAAAGCGGCACGGGGAACTTGGCGCGGAAGGGACTGCTCACTCCTCCCGTAAGGCTCTTGCGGGCGCGCTCGATCATCGCGCGCGAGGTGGCGTACCGGTCGGTTGTCGGCATGGTGTATGAATAGTATGCGCCCGCTGTGTACGCGCCGGGCGCCAATTTCTAAACTTACAACATCGGGAGGTTCGCCATGACTCACCGCCAGCGCATCCGCGCCGCCCTCTCCCACCGGCAGCCGGATCGCGTGCCGCTCGATCTCGGCGGGACCAACTGCAGCACCTTGACCACGGGAGCACATGCGCGGCTCCGCGCTCATCTTGGCATTCCGGCCGAGCCACCTGCCCCGCTGCTTTCGCGCCGCAGTTCCACCGCCGTCGTCGATCGCGCCATGGTGGAACGCTTTCAGTGTGACGTCCTGCCGCTCGTGCCCGGCGTGCCCGCCACCGGCGAGCGCGATATCTCCGAAATCGCCCTCGTGGACGAGTTCGGCGTCACCTGGCAGCGCCATTCCGGCACTCACTACATCAACGTAAACGGACCGTTCCAGAAGCTGGACGAACCCACGCCGGCCGACGTGAACTGCTTCCCTTGGCCCGACCCCCTAGATCCGGCCCGCTACACGGGCTTGGGCGAACGCGCCCGCGCCCTGCACGGGGAGGCGGACTACGCCGTCGCCCTTACCGCGTGGCTGGGACCGGTGCATCTTTCCCAATTTATGCGCGGGTACGTTGAGTGGCTCGAAGACCTGCTGGCGCGGCCTTCGTTCGTCGAAGCGCTGCTGGACCGCTTCGTGGACCTGTGGATCACCGCCATGCACCGCATCCTGGCCGAGTGCGCCAGCGAAGTGGATGTAGTCCTGTTCGGTGACGATATCGGCACCCAGAACGGTCCGCTGTTCCGCCCGGAGTTGTACCGGCGCTTCATCAAGCCGCATCACAAGCGCATGGTGGAGACCCTGAAGCGCCACGGCGTGCCGGTCATGTATCACAGTTGCGGATCGGTCGCCGCCCTCATCAGGGACCTGATCGACACCGGCATCGACGCTCTCAATCCGGTGCAGGTGGCCGCCGCGGGGATGGACACCGCGCGGCTCAAGAGGGAATTCGGGCGCGACCTGGCGTTTTGGGGCGCCATCGACACCCAGCGCGTGCTGTCGCGCGGCACGCCGAGTGATGTCCGTGACGAAGTGCGCCGCCGCATCGACGATTTGGCCGAAACCGGCGGCTACGTTTTGTGCGGCGTGCACAACATCCAGGCTGAAGTTCCTCCGGAGAACGTGGTGGCGATGTACGAAGCGGCTCTGGAGTACGGGCACTAGTTGAGCACTACGTAAGGAGATTGTCCGATAATCGAAGGACGATGCCCCAATTCGACGTTGTCGGCGTGGGATTGAACGCCACCGACACTCTGATCCTCCTGCAACATTTCCCCGCATACGCCGGAAAGGTGCCCTTCGACGAGGAGATCCTTAGCCCCGGTGGCCAAGTCGCCAGCGCCATGGTGACATGCGCGCGCTTGGGACTGAGGACGAAATACGTCGGCACGGTGGGCGACGACGAGCGCGGCCGGGTGCAAATGGAGAGCTTGCGCGGCGAGGGCATCGACCTGAGCGATGTCGAGGTGCGCCAGGGCTGCCCTAACCAGTCGGCATACATCCTGATCGACCGTTCCACGGGCGAGCGCACCGTGCTGTGGCGGCGTCCCGATTGCCTGCGGTTGGACCCCTCGCACATCCGGCCCGACATGATCTCTTCGACGCGCCTGCTGCACATTGACGGGCACGATACGCAGGCAGTGGAGCGGGCAGCGCGCATGGCTCGCCAGGCGGGCGTGCCGGTCACCGTGGACGTGGACACCGTTTACCACGGTTTCGACCGCGTACTACCCTACGTGGATTACCTTATTGCCAGCAGCGAGTTTCCGGGCAATTGGACCAGCGAGTCGGACCCGTTCAAGGCCCTTGCACTCTTGCAGGACGAATACGGGATGCGCGTGGCGGCCATGACGCTGGGCGCTTACGGCGCGTTGGCGCGAGTGGAGGGGAAGTTCGTGTATTCGCCGGCGTTCGTGGTGAATTGCATCGACACGACGGGCGCGGGCGACGTCTTCCACGGTGCGTTCTGCTATGCTGTGCTCGAAGGGATGCCGGTTCGCGAAGGCCTGGACTTCGCCAATGCCTTGGCCGCCTTGAACTGCACGGCAATCGGCGCGCGCGGCGGAATCCGCGGGCGCGATGAGGCCGAGGCACTTATGAGACGCGCGGAGCGGAGGTCGCACGCCGACTTCGCGACGCGAACCGCCCAATAGGCCGCGCATGATTCCACTCAGAGATTCGCAGCCGAGTTACTCGACACCTTACGTCACGATTGCGCTGATCGTGACCAACGTGTTGGTGTTCCTGTACACGGTATCGCTCGACCCGTTCAGCCGCAACCATTTCATCCTGGAATACGGCATGATCCCGGCTCGGTTCCAGTTGATCGACCTGTTCACGTCCATCTTCCTGCACGGCGGCTGGCTACACCTCATCGGCAACATGTGGTTCCTTTGGATTTACGGCGACAACGTGGAGGACGTGCTGGGGCACGGCAAGTACCTGCTGTTTTACTTGCTATGCGGCCTGGCAGCTTCCCTCGGGCAGTATATGCTCAACATGGACTCGCGGGTGCCCACGGTGGGCGCCAGCGGCGCCATCGCCGGCGTGATGGGTGCATACCTGGTGAAGTTCCCGCACGCGCGAATTGTCACACTTGTACCGGTCTTCATTTTCTTCACGACTTTCGAGATTCCCGCCGTGCTGATCCTGGTCTACTGGTTCGTGATCCAGTTCTTCAGCGGCGTTGGCAGCATTGCTACCTCGCAGGCTTCGCAAGGCGGTGTGGCGTGGTTCGCGCATGTAGCCGGATTCCTGGCCGGTGCTGTGCTGGTCCTCATCATGGGCCGAGGTGAGCGGTACAAGCGCCGACGCGATCTCTACTGGTGACGCAGATGAACTACGAACCGCCTTCCCCTCCCGACGCTCCGCTGGATGTAGTAGCGATCGCCGCGCATCCGGACGACGTGGAACAGACATGCGGCGGCACGCTCATCAGGATGGCCGAGCGCGGCTATCGCACGGGCGTGCTGGACCTCACGGCAGGCGAAATGGGCAGCCGGGGTAATCCCGAGCTGCGAATCGAGGAATCCGGGAGGGCGTCCGAGCGGTTAATGCTCGCCTGGCGCGGTAACTTGCGCCTGCCGGACGCACGGCTGGAAAACAATATCGCGGCGCGTATGTCGCTGGCCGTTCAAATCCGCGCGCTCCGTCCGCGTGTGGTGATTCTGCCTTACTGGCAGGCCCGCCATCCGGATCATTACCACGCGGGCGAACTCGGCTATGAAGCGTGTTTTCTGGCCGGATTGCGGAAGCTGGAAAGCGAGATTCCGCCCCACCGCCCTTACAAGATTCTTTACACGTCACTTTACGCCAACGTGACGCCGAGTTTTGTGGTCGACATCACACGGCAATTCGAGCGCCGCATGGAATCACTGTTCTGCTACGAGTCGCAGTACGGCGAGCGCCAACAAGGCGCGGACCTGTTTCCATCCAAAGCCGAGATCCGGGACCGGTTGGGATCTATCGCACGCTTTTACGGCAACCTGATCGGAGTGGGCTACGGCGAGCCGTTCGTCGTCAAGGAGATGATGGAAGTAGACGACGTGGTGGCGCTAGGCGTGCGCAGTCTCTGATTGGTCGAGCGGCGTCACCGGATCCATCGGCAGCCAGCACAGCGCCGCGAACACGTAGACGGCGGACATCGAGTAGAGATACGCGTTCCAGTTGCCGCCCGTCAGGTGCAGGATGTAGCCGCCTGTGATCGGCGCAACGAACCCGCCCAGGTTCCCCATCATGTTCATCGACCCGGAGAGCGTGCCGGTATACTTGCCGCCCACGTCCATGCAGGCGCCCCAGGCGCAGGGCAGCATGAGGTCGTTCGAGAAACTGGCCATGCCCATGGCCAGCATGGTCCACAGCGGATCCTGGAACTGGACGGCCAGCCACAGGAAGACGCTTCCGCCCAACATGCCGGTGGCGCCCATGAGCCGGCGGGTGAAACGCAGGTTGCCCGTCCATCGCGCAATGCGCGGCGAGAGAAAGCCGCTCAACAGCGCGCCAAAGCCGCCAAATAGCAGAGGGAAGATGGCATAGTTGGCGCTGGTCGAGGGATCCAGTTCTCTATGCTCTTGCAGGTACGTGGGTAGCCAGGTGATGTAGAAATACCACGGATAGGAAGTGAAGAAGTACTGCCCCCACAACAGCCAGACGCTCCGCGAGGTGAACAGGCGCCGCCACGGCACGTCCCCATGCCCGGAGGCCATCTTGTCGGCGCCCTCCAACAGCGTAAGTTCGGCTGCATTCACGCTCGGATGATTGCGTGGGTTGTCCCGGAACCAGCGGTAGAAGAAGAACGCCCACACCAATCCGATTGCCCCGAAGATACCGAAGGCGTGACGCCAGGAGAAGTACTTGAACGCCAGCACTACCAGCGGCGGAGTGAATGCGCCGCCCCAACGCGCAAAAGTCCACATGATGCCCTGCGCGCGGACGCGCTCGTCCTGCGGCAGCCAGGTGGTGAAAGCCTTGGTCAGGTTCGGGAAGCAACCCGCCTCACCCGCCCCGAACAGAAACCGCGTGACCCACAGCGAGGTGAAGCTCCACGCCCACCCCGTGGCGGCGGTGAAGAAGGACCACCACGCGACGATGCGCATCAGGACCCTACGCGGCCCCATCCAGTCGCCCAGCCACCCGCCGGGGATCTCAAATAGCGCGTAGGCCAGCGTGAAGGCAGAAAACACATAGCCCATCTGGACCTTGCTGAGGCCGAGGTCGCGAGTCATGATGGGCGCGGCCTGTGAAATGCAAACTCGATCGATGTAAGAGAGAATCGCCAGCGTAATGGCGAAAACCACAACCCAGTGCCGCGCACGGGTCGGCCTTCCGGTGGACACTTGCGTATTGGATGGCATCGGCGTAAGAACGTCCATCACATCACGTTGGAGGGCGGGTTTCAAGCCGTTCCACGGCGTCTCGCGAGCTACTCTTCGCGACTCAACTCGTGATCCAGCCAGTTCAAGTACGAGGGCGCTCCGTCAATGATCGGCAGGGCGATCACTTCGGGCACCTGGTAGGAGTGCATTCCGGCGATTTCGGCCGACAACCGCTCCGCCAGATCGCGCTTGGACTTGATGATCAGCATGCACTCGGTTGCCTCCTCGACGGCGCCCTTCCAGCGGTAGACGCTGTGGATCTCGGGAACGATGTTCACGCAAGCAGCCAGATGGTTCTCCACCAGGTGCCGGGCGATCCGGGCGGCCTCTTCGGCGTTCGCGCACGTGCTGAAGACTACGATCTTGTCGGTCATAGCAGACTCTTCAAACAAATCACTGGAATTTCCAGCCAAACAGGATTATAAACAATAGAAGGAGCTCTAAAGAAAACATTCGTGATGAAGTCTGTTCTGGTCAGATTCGGATACGCGGTGGGACTTCTGGTAGCCGGTTTCTACGTTGTCCTCACGCTGCGCGGCCCCAACGGTATCCCGCGGGTCGTTGAGCGGCGGCGCATGATCCGCGAATATGAGGAACGGAACGCCAATCTGGCTAGGGAAAATCAGGCTCTACGCGATCACAACCGGCGCCTGGCAACCAACCCCACCGAACAGGAACTGGAAATCAGGCGGCGCTTCAAGTACGCCGCCCCCCGTGAAACGGTTTTCATCATCACGGACGACGGAAACAAGTCCTCCACACCCGCCGCGCGCTGATCCGAGCGGCAGTTACGCGCCTTTCACTTCCGCGAAAAGTTCTTCCAGCCCCTTATACATCGATTCCATGCGGGCTTCGTCGGACGCCTCCACGGCCAACCGCAGAATCGGCTCCGTGTTGGAGGCCCGCACGTGGATCCACGCATCCGGCCAGATCAGCTTCAGGCCGTCTGAGCGGTCCGTCTCCACGTCGGGGAAGCGGTCTTCGAGCGCCTGCATGAGGGCGCCCAGCATGCCGTGCTCGTAGGTCACCTTGCCGAGCTTGCGATAGTAGCGGGGCAGGCGCCGGGTCAACTCGGATACCGTCTCTCCGGTCTGCGCCATGCGATCGAGCAGGAAGGCCATGCCGGTATAGCTGTCGCGGCACATATGCACGGCGGGGAAGATGACGCCGCCGTTCGATCCTTCGCCGCCGATGGCGGCGTTCACCACCTGCATGGTCTCGACCACGTTGGCCTCGCCCACCGGCGTGCGGTAGACCTTGCGGCCATGCGCGCGGGCGATGTCGTTGACCACGGCCGAAGTCGTGAGGTTCACCACGACGTCGCCAGGCAGGTTTTCCAGCGCTGCGTCCACCACCAAGGCCAGTACATCGTCGTTGTCGATGACGCGGCCGGTCTCATCAGCCACGGCCAGACGGTCGCCATCCGGGTCCTGGGCGAAGCCCACGTCCGCGCCGGTACGCCGCACCAGTTCCGACAGGTCGCCCAGCGTGTCCGGACGCGGTTCGGCCACCCGCGGGAACGGGCGCGTTGGATCGACGTTGATAGCCTCTACGCGGCAACCCAGCCAATCGCGCAGGAATGGGACGGTCGTCACCGCGCCGGCGCCGTTTACCGCATCCAGGCCGACCAGGAAGCGCCGCGCGCGGATCCGCTCCACATCCACGTGCCGCAGCACACGCTCGAAATGCCGGCGCTTAGGCGCGTCGAAATCGCAAGTGACCGAACCGATTTCCTCGTTGGACGCCTGGCGAAAGTCGCTTTGATGGAACAAGTCCAAAAGCTCGCCGCGCTCATAGCTGTTAAAGATGAGGCCGGAGGAGCCGAACAGCTTCAGCGCATTGTACTCGGACGGGTTGTGCGACGCCGTAATGGCGATGCCGCCGCGCGCGCCGCTGGATGCCACGTAGATCTGAATAGTGGGCGTCGGCAGCACGCCGACGTCGATCACCTGGCAGCCGGCGGCGAGCAACCCACAAGCCACCGAGTGCTGCAGCATCGGACCGCTGGCGCGCGTGTCGCGCCCCACCACGACCCTTCCCTGCCCCACGTAGGTCCCAAAAGCTTGGGCGAAGGCACACGCCAACTGCGGCGTCAGGAATTCGCCTACCACGCCCCGAATCCCCGAAACGCCGATTTTTAGTAAATGTTCCCGCCGGGCCATCGTCAGGCGAACCTCCTTACTTGCTCCATCAACTCCTCGAACAGTTCTCTCGGCGGGTCTCCCCGCTGCTCTGCGATCACCCGGACCAGAGGTTCGGTCTGGCTTACGCGCACATGGAACCAGCGGTCCGGCCAATCCATCCGCAGGCCGTCGACGACGTTGGCCCGCCCATCCGCATAGCGCTCCTGCAATCCCATCAGCAGCGCCGGAATGCGCGGACTCGAGATCGGCACCTGCCCCTTCAGAATCGAGTAGCGCGGATAGCCGGCCAGTATCTCCGACAGCTTGGCCTTGCGCTCCACCATCATGGAGAGCACGCCGAGCATGCTGGCGATCCCGTCGTATACAAAGCGGAATTGCGGCATCATGACCGCGCCTGTGCCTTCTCCGGCGATGGCGATCTGCTCTTCCCGGTAGCTGGCCAACGCGTCAGTTGCCGTGTGGCGGCCGACGGGGATTCGGATTACCTTGGCCCCGTATCGCTGGGCGATTTCTTCGAGCAGTGCCGTGCTGGAAAGGTTGGCGATGATGAGGCGCCCCGGGACACGGGGCAACACCCAGTCGGCAAGCAGTGGCAGTACCAGCTCCTCGGAAACCGGCGTTCCCTCTTCGGTGGCCATCGCCACGCGGTCGGAATCCACATCGAACAGGAATCCGGCATCGGCTCCCACCGTGGTCATCAACGGCGCCAGTTGCATAGCCACCACGCCGGCCGTGGTACTCGGCTCGTGGGCAAAGACGGCTCCCTGCAGCCGGGCGTTGATCAGAATGAAACTGAACCCGAATCGCTCGTTCATTCGCCGCAACAGAAGCGAGGACGTGCCGTTCGAGCAATCCACGAGGACCTTCAGGCCTTTGATAGCCTCCAGATCGTAGACGGCGGCGAGTTCGTCCAGGTAGTCGTCGATGGCGCCGTCCAACTCGCGCAGGGCGCCCGTTTTGTTCCACGGCACGAAGTCGAATTTGTGCAGGTGATAGATGTCGAGAAGCTCGCCGGCTTCCGCCGTGGAAAGGTACGTCCCACGCGCACCGAAGAATTTCAGCGCGTTCCAATCGGCCGTGTTGTGACTGGCCCCGATGGAGATGCCACCGGCGGCGTCCAGCCTGCGGATAGTGTGCTGGATGACCGGCGTCGAGACGAGCCCCAGGTCCACAACGTCGTGCCCCGTGGCCTGCAGCGCGGCGATCACGCCCTCCCGGACCATGGCTCCGCTCAAGCGCGGGTCGCGCCCGATCACTACGGGCGCTCGGGATTCCAGGAAGGTGCCGAACGCGGAAGCAAAGTCGATGACATGCGCGGCAGTCATACCGCTTCCCACCACGCCTCTCAGGCCCACGTGGGAAATACGTAACGATTTCGCGGCTCTCATGGGCATTAATCCAGAAGCCGCAGCTTACCGAACGCTTCCGGCACGTGATAGCTCGGTGAGTTCGTGGGCTGCCATGCTACGAACTTGCGCTTCGGAGGAGGCCCCTGGATCCGGAAGAGATTGATGCGCATTTCGTGACCCGCCGCGGGTGCGCGCGAATCGATTGAGGCGATGGGAATCTTCATTTCCCCGCACCAGACCTTTTGCTCGCGATCAATGCGCGCCTTCACCTGCATGCCGGAGTTCCAAAGCCAACGATTGGCGGGGTTGGAGTGGTCCAGGTCGATGTCCAGATCCACCCACTCGCCCTGGGGCGAAACCTGAAACTCACGGTAGTGGCGGATGTGTTCGAAATCCGCCCCGATGAACGCTTCGGCAACGTCCCACTCCCACAGCATGTTGGTCTCTGTAGCCGTGGAGGGATTCTCTTTCAGGTAGAGCTGTTCATATGGGCAGATAAAGAGGAAGTACAGGTTCCTCGCGGTCCACCGGGAGCGCACCTCCATGCGGTGCCCCGGAACGGGTTCGCTACGCGGGCCGCGCTCGGCGAACACCCCCTTGACGTTCTTCCAGGAAGCGGCGGTGGGATCGGCCGTCAACTCAAAATCGGCCTTCGCGCGGAAGCTGCCGATAAGACCCGGCCCATCGGCCAGAGTCACGCTGGAAATAGCAAGAAGCATTAATGGCAGGCGTTTCATACCAGTTTTCAATATAAGCTAATAGGAACATGAAAGGACTTGTCACCGCCGCATTCCTACTGGGGGCAATCCTGGCCGCCCAAACGCCGCCCGCCAAAACGCCGGCCCTGCCCGCATAGGTAAAAGCAGAGAACAACATCTCTTACGACCGATACAAGGAGACCGTTCTGGACGTACTCACCCCGACCACGCCCGCCAAGGGGAAGCGCCCGGGCATCATCGTGATTCACGGTGGAGGCTGGATCAATGGTTCCAAGGAAGAGATGGTGCAGATCATCTGCCTTCCGTACCTGGAGAAAGGATTCGTGGTCGCCAACGTGGAGTACCGCCAGTCAAAGGTGGCCACGGCGCC
>JAJFUV010000138.1 GCA_021372245.1 Terriglobales bacterium | reverse complement strand
CGAGGCTTTTGTGGATTTGGCCGGATACTTTGGCGGACTTGAACTGCCGGAGCAACGCGATGGGCTTGTTTTCAAGAGCTTACGCAGGCTGCCCGTTAACTAGCGGGGGCTCAGTATGTCAGGTGGGAATTGAGCCAAACTATTTCTATCCGCAGATTGCGGCCATGTTCCGTAATGTGCTGCTCCGGCGCCTGACGGGATCAGCAGGACCCATGGCGTCCCCTTCTGACTACAAGCCCGCGTTAATGAGCCGCCGGAGAAAACTTGGCTTCGCCGCGTGGAAGTCGCGCAATTGGCCCAAAGCAACCTCGAAGTCGGCTTCCAGCTTGTCCCGCGTGGCCAGATCGCGCAGATCGATGAGCAGATTTACGGCAATATCGTATTTGTTCGGCTGTTTGATCTGAATCAACACCTCAACCTTTCGCCATGTGGCTTGTTCTCGCCCAGCCAACTGGTCGAGATATCGAGTTCGGGCCTCGGCCGCCTCCTGCTCCTTGCGCGCACGCTCCGCCGCTTGGAGTTCAGCGGCGAGCTTTTTTGCGGCAGCAAGAAGCTCACCGACCGTTCGCGGTTTTTGCTGCGCCTCAATGGGAGGACCGTTCTTCCGGCATAGGTCGTACCACCGGAGGATCTCTGCCCCGACTTGCGGAATGGCATTTAGCGCCGCATCCACCAGTAGGGCGTCCTTGTCTTTCGCTGGCAGGGCCCGAATCCATGAGGCCAGCTCATCGCGAGTCGGCGGTGTCTTCGGTTGCGCACTTTCGCTCGCTGCAACATCGAGCAGGTCACTATCGATGCCCATGAACTCAGCGAGAGCTTCCAGCGATCCCGTCGGCGTTTTCATACCTGGCGGCACGGGCGGCTCGATTTCGTCCTCATCCAGTTCTTCGTTTTGCGCGCAGCACAGCCACCCCAGATACAGGCACCGGTAATCGCCTCGGAGCAGATCTGCCCGCAGGGGGATGAGCGAAGCCATCTATCCTTCACCTTCTTCCCACTCTCCACCGTCTTCCTGTCTGAAGAAATCAATGACGACGAATTCGCCGGCATTACGCCCGCGAAGGCTTTCACCCCTGCAATACTTGGAGAGAAGCTGACGGGTGAGCAGCTTCCTCGGCAAACGAAGCACGAGCCGCCGCGTGCCCCAATTCGCCACATAGACGAAAGCGTCGAAGTACCCCTCCATTAGGGCATCGGGATCGCCCTTGAAGTCACCCCAGTTGTAAGTGTTCACGAAACTTGTTGGCGTGATCTCGGCCCGGGTAGACAGCAACCGGAGCGTGCGGCATTCACGCTCGTCGAGAGGATGATCAACGGCGCGGAATTCGTAGTATTGGTACTCGCTCACCGTCCGGCCCTCTCCCAATAGCGGTACGCCGCAATCCATTCTGCCCCGCGCGGCGCTGGCGACGGCAGGGGCAGTTCCAGAACCGAAACCCGCTGTTTCTCTTTCCCGCGGTGTCAGACAGCGACGATCTCACCGGCATCTGTCATGTCAATCTCTTTGACGACAACCTCGACGCCAAGGACCGTTGTGGAGAATGGAATGTCGAGATGTTCCTCGATCATGGTAAAGAAGCCGCCGGTCTGCTCGGCCTCGCCATAGGCATCGACCGTTGCCTCTTCGATCATGCTTTGGAGCCTTCTCTTACTGAGCCGCGGCGACGCCTGGCCATCTGCCGCGGTCGTTGTGGATCGCCTTCGTGACGGATTCATACTGATCTCGATTCTCCGATTATCGAACACTGCTGGGCCACGCTACACTGCGATGACGTATGGTTACTGCACGATCGCAACTGGAGTACCGCTCACCAGATCCTATAAGGGTTTTTGCGCCGTTACCGGTCGCGAAGACACAGCGAACCCCGAGGACTTCCGAGTGTAGGGCCACTCCAGGAATCACCTCACCTGTAGTGCCGCCACCTGAGCCCGGCTTGGCAAACATACGGACTTCATGATCGGGGATGACTTTCACGACCGAAATATCCACACCACGCGCGGCCAAGCCGTTCACACTCGACACCCTAACGGCAACTGCATTCATGAGGTGCAGACCGAAACGCACGAGCGTATCAGCCGGTGCTACCTGTGATAGCCCGTACCAGTGAGCAAGATATGGTCGCCCGCGGGGACCTTTAGCACGAGATTGCAGAACCTTCTTTGCCGTAGGACGCGGCTCAGCGGTTCTTGATAAGTACTACCGAGGCCTGCTCACCGCTGTGGACGCGCTCAAAGAATTCCTTCACCTTGGCGTAGTCCGAGGCCGGTGCGGTAACCTGCTTCACTTCGAGCCACTGCTCGAAGCTGACCTCGCCGGGCTTGGAGGCGTACTGCGCACGGTAGGTGCCGTACGGGGTCTCGAAAGCTGCGTTGTCGGGCAGTTCGTCCAACTGCAAGCCGTCGGGTAGCTTCACAACGACCCTGTCGTGCGCATGGTGCGCATCCAGTTCAATGGGAAGCTTGCGCTCCGAAGTCGTGAAAGCGTAATGGGAGCCCATGGCCAACAACCCGGGCTTAAAGATGAATAACCGGTCGCGCATCAACTGGCCAAAGTGTTGCGCGGTAAACGTGGCATCCAAGTCGAATCGTCCCTGGTCAAACGCGTCGGCGGCGTTGACGGCGCCTAGTGAGATGCCGCCTATCCGCGTCCGCAATCGTGTTTCGATACGGCGCTTGACCTCCGCCTCGCCTTCGTTCCGAAGTGCGCCTCGCCATACTGTTGCGGATTGGCCGTAATAACGGCGCGCGAAGTGGACTTCCAGGCCGCGAGCGGGCACGAATCCGGCTTCGACGGTGTTCTCAACGCGATTGAACTTTGGATCGAGTTGCGGGATCTTCACCAAAGCTCCTCGCGCGCCGGCGACGATCAGCGCGTTGCTGCCTTGCTGATCGTCGGGGATATCGCCGAGCGGAGTACGGCTGGCGGTGGGATCGAACGGCAACAGACGGCCGAGTGTGGGGTGTTCGAAGACCGAAGGCAAAGAGATCGAGGCCGGCACACGAATGGAGACGATGACGTGATTGAACGGGGAAGGTGACGGCCACTCGGGCCGAACATAGGACCGGTCGCCCCAGTAGATGAGGGTGTAGTAAGAATCAAAGCCCGCGGCCTTCAGCAAGGCGCGCGTAAGCGTCGATTTGTCCTTGCAGTCACCGTAGTTCTTGGCGAGAATGCTTTCCGCCGGGTGCGGTGTGTACCCGCCGCCCCTCGTGACGTTGAGTTGCACGGAAATGTAGTTCACCTTCTGCGCAAACGCCGCGATGGCTTTGACCTTGTCCAGGTCGCTGGAGGCGCCCCGAGTCAGTTCCACGGCTTTTCGCTCGATAGCGGGCGTGACGGTGGCCGCCGGATCGGTCAGCTCCGACATCCAGGAGGAAACCGACCTCCAGTCGTCCACCCGGCGCAGTCGCGGATTGGCGCTCGCTGCCGGGTAGTAGTTGAGCGCCAAACGGGGAGTGAGCGAAGAGAACGGCGGCTGGTGGTCTTCGTATTCGAGGTACGGAAGGTCGTGCAACTCCCAGGTGTGGGTGGCTCCGGAGACCTGAGGCTCCATCGGCGAGTGGTTGATCATAGTCCCACGAGCCTCCCCTCCGGGTGGCAGGCTCAGCACGAAGCGTGAGATCAAGGCCGGAGCGCCGTGGTAAAAGCTGTAACTGTACTGTGTGAAGATAGTCCGCTCCTCCTCTTCGATCTCATAGGCGAAGATGGAACCGGCTGGAGCGCCTGTCGGGCATCTGAGGACCTTCCGGCGCGCTTCTATGTATTCGACGCCGCCATCGGCGAGAGACACGTCCAGGACTGCGTCCTTGCCGAAAACTACGTCCTTCTCGCCCGGTGTGAGCAGCCAGCCATGCATCAAGCGGATACGGCCGTCCCTGGTATCGTAGCTGCGGCTGGCGCCCACCTGCGCGCCGCGCTGAAGCAATCGTATGACGCCGCGTTCACGCATCAGGCGGCGCCCTTCCGAATCCACGGTAAGATGCTCTTCCTGGAGCAAGGCTACCGCGGTGGCTTTGGGCGGATAGGCGGGCGCTTGCGCGGTGGCTGCCTGGCGTACCCACACGGGTACCTCATCATCCGCCACCGCATGCGCCACAAGCAGGAAGCACAAGCTCAGAAACGGCTTCACTTGCGGCCCCCCGTGGGATTGGAGGGCGTCTGCCGCCGCAGGGCAAGCGTATGCGTGTCGCGGCGGTGAATTTCGTCGAACACGGTCTTGACGTCTTTGTAGCTCTGCACCGGGAAGTGCAGCATCGCGTTCCTGCCGAAAATGAGTTCGCGCCTGCAAACCAGGGCACCGTCCTTGCTGAGTCCCATCTGCAAGCTGTAGGAGCCCGGCTTGCCGAAGTCGATCGAACCAGGATTCTCGGCACTCTCGAGTGCGTAACCCTCGGGGAATCTGATTACTACTTTGTCGACTTCGCGCCAGGCATACGGAAACTCGATCTCATGATGCCGCTCAGCAGAAGCGAAGATAGGAGAACTGCCCTTGCGTGCCACCAAGGGGTTCAGGAACAATCGCTTCCCCGTCCGTTCGGCGTAGTTGGCGACCTTGACGCTGAATGTGGCCACGACGGGCTTGTCTGTGTCGTCCACATCCGCCAACTTCACCTCGGTGATCTCCGAGTTCGGGTACTCTTTCACCAGATCGTCCTTGAGGAGTTCCACACGGCGCGCTTCCGATTCGTGGATGAGATCCTGCCGGATATCGAGTGCTTCGTGGCCGGTGTAGGTGTGGCGGATCTGTCCGCGCAAGGTGCCATCTTCGGTCAAGCTGACAACGGCATTGCGTTCAATGGTGGAGACCTCCGGTTCGGAAGTTGGAATCTGGATGAAGTGAGGACTCTTGGGGTCGGACACAAGCGCCATGACGCCCTCATTGCGCCACGAGACCATGCCGGCGGGCAGTTCCCGCGTGCTCACATCGTAGACTTTCCATGCGTCGCCGATTTTCACGGCCATGACGAGGGTATTGAGGAAGTAGTCCTCGGCGATCCTCGGGCTGAAAACCAGGTCGGTGGTATCGGCCGCCCACGCTGGTCGTGCCTCCAGGCCGGCCTGCGAAGCCATGGTGGCGAACAGGGCATTCAATTCGCCGTCGGATCCGATGCCGGATTTGAGAACCTTGGCCACCGGCCGCAGTCCATTCTTGTTTAATTCCTGCAAGATAGGCCCGCGTTCCGCGTCGCTCACGTTTGAGTCGTAAAGCCCGCGAAGATTCTTGCGAATGTAGCGGATCAGCGCGACGACCTTGTCCTGCTCCGTCGTTGCGCCTGCCACGGCGGTTTGCGTCGCCTGCTTGACCTCGCCGCTGGCCTTCATGAGGGCACGCATCCAGGCGTAATTATCCTTGCCCATCTTGTTCCAGTACTTGTCCGGATCGGAGCGGTCGGTGGTGGAATAGAACACCAGGGCCCAAGGACGGACGTTAGGCTCCCCAGGCATCATGGGTTCCTCTTTAAAGGCAGCGATGTTCTCGAGAGTGGTCGAATGGAACTCGCGCACGTCTTCCTTCAACGGAGACGGCTTGCAGTTGAAAAACGCCACCCCCATGTTGGCGTTGACCCAGACTTTGGAAACCGGGCGCAGGAAATACGTGACCTTCTGTATGGGGATTTCGCGCTGGAACTGGAGCCGAATGTAACCGGAACGGACAGCTTGTACTTCCACCCATCGATACTCGACGATGGCGCCGGGCTCCACCCCCGGCATGGCGAAAGTCTTCGCTCGGCGCTTCATGCCCCGGCCCCGGACCACGTCGCGTTCATGGACGGCGTCGCGTTTCAACTCCACGATGTCGCCGTTGGGACGGACCGTGCGCCCCGCGATGTTGATGATGGAACTGCTGCTTGCAAAGGGAAGTTCGATGGCGGAAGCAGTCTCTTTGCCCTTCTCGTCGAAGATCTTCAAACGGATGTAGTTGTAAAGGATCCGGCGGACTTTTCCGTTGGCCACGTCGTCATGGATGCGAACGCGCCAGAAGAGCGCTTCCGCGCCGGCGTCCTTTTCGACCTTGGCAGTCTTTTGCTGCCGTTCGGCGTCGGTGATCGGGAGCCAATCCGAATCAAATGAGGGGATGGGCTGTGCATAAAGGAAGGGCAGCGAGGCGAATACGCCCGCGAGCAGAAGAGTGGGAAGGCGCATAACTGCGCCATTATATCGGAATATTCCAATTCGTGGTGGAACAATCGAGAACGATCGCGCGGCTTATCACCGAAACCGTTCGCGGTAGGACCACAATCCAAGGGCCGGATTCGAAACGTAGAAGATTTCCTCGCCGTCCACCATGTTGAAGCCGTCCGTGAGCTTGGCCGGATCGTAGCGCTTCATCATGTCGTCCAGTGGCGCGTAGCTGAAATTCACGCTTTCGATCTCTTCCCGGGTCAGGTGTCCAGGGCAATAGGTGATCTTGAAGCGGTTCTCCGACGAGCCGTGGATCAGGTGCGCGGCGACGCCCAGGCTGGCGGCCAAGTCGGCGTCCTCCTTCACTGCCCGCAGGACCGGCGGCGTGTTGATGTAGCCGTACTTGCGGATCAACTTGTCGATCGTCGGGTCCTCGCCGAACTCCTTGACGCCGGGTGCGAGCACGATCAAGTCGGCATTGCCGGCTAAGGCCATGCGAGTGCGGTAAATGGCTTTATTGCCGAGCCAGGTGCTCTTGAACTCGGACGGATCCAGGTACACGATGCACTTGCGGATCTCGCGGTCGAGCATCTGGAAATTGACCTGCAGGCTCAGTTCGGCGGCTTTGTGGAAACACTCAACGTCGTCGCCGACGAACATGCCGCGGACGACCAGTTTACCGTTGGCGTCCTTGTCCACCACCGTCTGCACGTAAATGATCGGTAGTTGCTTGGCGAAATGGTCCGAAGCGTAGTTGAGCACGCGGCGAACGGCCGTGTCGGCCCGCCCGATAATGCGCTCCAGACCGACCACGGCGCCCAGGTAGTGGCTGCGATTGATGCCGTCGACCCCGCCGGTCCCCACGAACACGTTTTTGTTGTAATTGGCCATGCCGATGACTTCGTGCGGCACAACCTGGCCGATCGAAAGGATCAGGTCGAATCCGCCATCCACCAGCAACCGGTCTACTTGTGCCGGCCAGGGGTAGTCCAGCTTGCCTTCGCTCTGCTCCTGAATGAAGGAAGCGGGCACCTCGCCGAGCGTGACCAGGCCGTTGCGCCAGTCATGCACGCGGAACAGATCGAGCGGCATTTCGCCGAACATGCGGTGGATCTCGTCGGCGGTCATCGGCGCGTGGGTGCCTATAGCGGGCAAGACATCAGTGAGTCTTGGACCGTAGTATTCCCAGGCGTAGGCGGTCAACACTCCGGCGTGCGAATGAAAGCGGGTGAAGTCCGGCGGAAGGCAGAGCACCTTGCTCCGCTCACCAAGCCGGCCAAGGGCCGTGAACAGCCCGTTTTTAAGTTCCTGCGGCGACAGGCTCGCGCTGGGCGAACCGGCACTGAAATAGAGGCTCATACGTTCAATTCCATGGTATCGCGCCGGAGGAACGGCACGCAGTATGGGAAAAGCGGGACTCAACCGAAGGAATCAGTCGGATCCCCCTAAAGTACTACATCATTGAAGCCGATATGCCCTGAGGGAACGTTGAGAACGTGGTTGGCCGACCGATGGCCCGCCCTCGAAGCGTACCTGGTGACCGGGTTTCTGGCGTGAGGGAATCTTTGGGATTTCCAGCGGGTTCCCGGGTGAGTCCACGAGATGGAACAAAAGGGAGAAAGCCGACAGGAAGCACGGCGTCGCTCGCCGACCGGAGAGGGCTCTGGGCATTCCATGAGTCGGATATATCCATCTCGTGTCGATCAAGTACTGAGAGCAATTAGGGTTGGATCTAAGAACTTACTCTGATTTTAGAGGAGTTCAGTGGATGGTAACTTTAGCCTAGCAAAGAATTTTGCTACGCAGGGAGAGGAGAACAAGTAAATGAAGCTCATTTGGAAGTTGAGAATTTGGAAAGACACACGCGGCCAGGATCTCATCGAGTACGCTCTGATGGCAGGTTTCGTGGCCGTTGCGGCCGGCGCCATCATGCCTGGTGTCGCCACCAGCATCAGCACGATCTTCAGCAAGATCAGCAGCGTTTTGACGAACGCGGCCGCCCAGGGCTAGACCTCTTGCCGGCGGGTGGACGGGCAAAATTGCCTTTCCCCATCCGTGCGTGCAGGTTGGGCGATGCTTTGCCCGTCAGGAGACGTGAGACGTCTCCGGCAGCGAAGACGCCTCGCGATCAACGACTCAAAATTAGAGCCGCAGCCGGTTTAACCCGGGCGGCTCTTTTTTTCGCTCGTCCAGCAGGCAGGATTCATGCTCTGGGGATGCTATCCCGCAAGTTTGCTATAGCGGTTGCCGGCGAAATCCCAATTAATGACGTTATAGAACGCCGCCACGTATTCGGCGCGGCGGTTTTGGTACTTGAGGTAGTAGGCGTGCTCCCAGACATCGATGCCGAAGATCGGGGTCTGGCCCTGCATCCAGGGGCTGTCCTGGTTCGGGGTACCTTGGATAGTGAGTTCGTTGCCCGTCCCCAGCGTCAGCCACGCCCAACCGCTGCCGAACACGCCCAGAGCGGCTTTAGTGAACTGCTCGCGGAACTTGTCATAGCCGCCGAACTTCCTCTCGATCGCCTTGGCCAGCTCGCCCTTAGGCCCTCCACCTGAGTTCTTAGCCAGCGACTGCCAGAAGAGGGAGTGGTTTGCGTGCCCGCCGCCATCGTTGCGTACCGCGTTGCGGATCGATTCCGGAAGCCCCTGCCACCCACGTATCAACTCCTCCACCGTCTTCCCGGCGAGCTCCGGGTGACCGGCCACCGCGTTGTTAAGGTTATTCACGTAAGCGGCGTGGTGCCTGGAGTGGTGAATCTGCATAGTCTGCGCGTCGATGTACGGTTCGAGCGCATCCGCCGCGTAGGGCAGCGGGGGCAGCGAAAACGGCCCCTTGGCGGGCGCGGCAGGCTGGGCTCCCAGGCTGACTGGAACCAGCAGGGCGGGCGCGGCGCTCACGATGGAAAGGGCTTGGCGGCGTGTCATCACCGGAATCCTCCTCAACTTGCTGTCTGCTTTGACAGATGCTCAAGCTGAGACGCCGGATGCCGCGATCTGCAGCCGTCTTGCGAGTTCCGCTGCTACAGCCCCGACGCCGGGCTCGCTCAGCGTGCCTCCAAAACTGGTGATGACGTCGACGATTTCGAATCCGCCACCTACCAGGGGGCGCCAGGCCTCGGCGGCGACTGGGTAAATACCGGCTCGCGGCGTGGTGGAGCGGAACAACACCACCGAGCCACCGTAAGGTTGCGCCTTGTAGCTCACTTGCGCTACGCGATTCGCCAATCGCGCGTTCTCCTGACCTGGCGACAGACCGGCGCGGCGAGCCGCCAAAGTGGCTTTCTCACCCCAGGCGGCTCGGAACAAGGAAAGGCGCTGGCCCAGGTGCCGCCAACCGCCCCCGTTGAAGAAGGCCCCGGCATGCGCCCGGATCCTGCGCGCCCCGTGCCGCAGCGGCTCAACCACACGCTCATGCGCGGCAAGACCACTCTTCCAGCCAGTCGGGTACGCATCGAGCAACGCCAGTAGTGCGGCACGTTCTCCGCTCTGCTCGAGCTGCCGCGCCATTTCATACGCCACCAAGCCGCCATGGCACAGGCCGAGCAGGAAGTACGGCCCTTCAGGCTGCGCTGACCGCACGGCTGCGAGATTGCGCGCAGCCTGCGCCTCGATGGTTTCATGGCTAGGGATCTCTTCCGGTCCGAGCGGCGCGAAAGCCAGCAGCGGCAAGTCCGCCGGGAGATAGCCAGCCAGCGCGCCGAAACCCACCACGTTCTCATCGTGTCCCGCGGCGCAGAACAGCGCGGGACGGGCGCCTTCGGGACGAATAGCAACCAGGTGCCGGTGCAGCGGCGCGCGCGGCTTGGCATCCTCGATTTCCCGCGCGAGGGTGGCAATAGTGGGCGTTTCCAGGAAGCGCACGAAGGCCAATTCGGCGTTGAATTCCTTGCCGATGTGCGCCACCAGTTGCGCCGCTCCGAGCGAATCGCCGCCGATGCCGAAGAACGGATCATTGACCCCCACGCGCTCGACGCCCAACATCTCGCGCCAAATCTCCGCCAAGCGCGTTTCCAGCGGCGTGCGCGGAGCAACGTACTCCGTGCGCGGCCCGTGTTCGTCGATTGGCTCAACGCCCAGCCGCGCCGCCAGCCCGATGCGCTGCAGCTTGCCTGTAGGGCCCTTGGGGATTGAATCCACAAAGCGAACGACGCGCGGGATCTTGGACACATTCAGCCGCGCGGCAACGAATTCGCGCAACTCCCGCTCGTCGAGGCGTGCGCCCGCCTTGCGCACCACGGCCGCGCCGACCTCCTCGCCCAGCCGCGTGTGCGGCACGGCGAACGCCACCGCCTGAGCCACCGCTGGATGCTCCAGCATGGTTTCGTCGATCTCGCGCGGGCATATCGTCTCGCCGCCGCGATTGATGATCTCCTTGAGGCGTCCGGTGAGGAACAGGTAACCGTCGCAGTCGAGATAGCCCTGGTCGCCGGTGCGGAACCATCCGTTGGTGAAGGCTTTCCGGTTGGCTTCCGGTGCACCCAGGTAGCCACTGGTGACGCTGGGGCCGCGGATGACCACTTCGCCGGTGAGGCCCGCTTCGACCAGCCGGCCCTCGGAGTCCATGATGGCCACTTCCGGACCCGAGGCCACCCCCACCGAACCGGCCTTATGCGCGCGGGGTGGGAGCGGATTGCTGGTCATCTGGTGCGCGGCTTCCGTCATGCCGTAGCTTTCGAGCACCGGGGCACGGAAGACGTTTTCGAGCCTGCCGAGCAGCGAAGGCGCCAGGGACGCCGAGCAGGAACGGATGAACCGCAGCCGCCGCCGGGCGACGATTTCGCAGTTGGCTTCGGCTCGCGCCAGGATTTCCTGTTGCATCGTCGGCACGGCCGTGTACCAGGTGGGGGTGAACTCGTCGAGCCAGCCGAAAAACCTGGCCGCGGAGAAACCGGGCGTCGTTACCACACTCGCGCCGGAAGCCAACGAGGAGAGCACCGCGCCCACCAGGCCGTGTATGTGGAACAGCGGCATGACGTTGAGACAGCGGTCTTCATGTGTGAGCGCGAACGAGCGCGCGATGCTGTAAGCCGAGGCGCAGAGGTTACGCTGCGAAAGCGGCACCATCTTGGGCCGCGAAGTGGTGCCGGATGTGTGCAGGATCAACGCAACATCTTCCGGCGCTGGCTGGTCGTCAGCTCCGGCCGCCTGCCCCGGCGCGTCCAGGACGAACTCGCCCGCCGCACTCCCGTCTTCGACGCACAGATCCACAACGCGGGTGCCCAGGGCGGCGGCCACCGCGCGCACCGGGGAATCCACGCCTTCGCGCACCAGAACCAGCTTGGGAGCCAGATCCTTCAAATAGAACTCGAATTCGCCGGCGACGTAGTTCGGATTCAGCGGCGCGCACACGGCTGCGCTCGCCACGGCGAGGAACGACGCGGCCATCTCCGGGCCGTTCGCCAGTACAATAGCAACACGGTCCTGCCGCTCGACGCCGAGCGATCGCAGGCGCGCACGTGTGGATCCAACCAGCGTGTTGAGCGCGCCGTAAGAAAGCGGAGTACGGTCTGGCGCGAGCAGCGCGGGCGCATCCGGGGTACTGCCTGCCTGTCGCGCCAGCAGTTCCGGGATCGTCTCCGGATTTGTTCCGGCGCTCGTGTACATCTACCGCTTGCCTGCCTTCACCAGGGGCGTGACCACGACGCTGCGAACCTCGATCTCCCGGTGGTCGCCCTGAATGAAGACAGGGCCAGGCGTGGATTCGTCGGTGTCCATCACAATGGCCGTGGGGCCCTCGATCACTTGCTTGTCGATGACCTTCGTGTCGTTGAGCGTCACCGTTACATCGCGGCCGATGAGCGTGACATCCAGCGTCTGCCACTCGCCCTCGGGCTTGCTGGCGTTTACCGACGGCGGGATGCGGCTATAGAGGGCGCCCATCATGTGGGTCCCGACGGGCTTACCGTAACTGTCCGCGATCTGCACTTCGTAGCGCCCGCGCAGGCCTAGGCCGCTGTTGCTGCCGGCGGGGATGCGGTACTCCATGTGGATCTTGAAGTTCCAGAACTTGCGCTCGGAAATGATGTTCGGCGCGGCGGCCATGTTCGTGAGCAGGCCGTCTTTCACTCGCCAGGCGAACTCGCGGTTCTTCTCCACCGGCATCCACCCCTTCAGATTCCTGCCGTTGAAGAGCTTGACGGGCTTCGCTTCGACCCAAGTGCCGTCGTCCTTGTCGGTGATCACGGCCGCGCGAGTGCCTGTCCACTTAAACGCTGGCTTATCGAATCCCTCCACCGCGAAGGATCCATCCAGCCTGCCGTCCACGAGCTTGGCGCGATAGATGCCCTTCTGCCGTGCCTTGTCGTCGCCCGGCACGCGGACATAGCCGCGCGTGAAGCTGAAGCTCAGCTCACCGTCGCGGATTGCAAAGTCGCGAACCACGTCGCAATCGCCGCCGGGCGCGCCGACGAACTTGCCGGTGATTTCGTTGGTCCCGGCGCCGTTGACCTCCAGCCACCAGGCTCGCGCCCGGCCGTCCTCCGGCCTGATGTTCCAGCGGCCGTTGAACGAGGCGTCGCCGGCGAAAGCGCCGATGGCAAACACGAGAAGGGGAAGTAAGGTACGCATGGCTTAACTCCGAAATTATACTAGGTTGAGCACTATGATAGCCGTTCACATCGAAGACGGGCGCGTCGAGATCCGGCGCAAGCCCATGCCGAAACGCCCGAAGGGCCACGCGTTGATCAGCCTGGTGGTGGGAGGCATCTGCAACACGGACCTGGAACTCCAGCGCGGCTACTACGGTTTCCACGGCACGCCGGGCCACGAATTCGTGGGCGAAGTGGTGGAGGCGGATGATGCGCGCTGGGTGGGCAAGCGCGTGGTGGGCGAGATCAACCTGGCCTGCGGCAAATGCGAATGGTGCCGCCGTGGGCTGGGCCGCCACTGCCCGCATCGCACGACGCTGGGCATCGTGAAGCATCCGGGCGTGTTCGCCGAGTATTTCACGCTGCCCATCGAAAACCTGCGCGTGGTGCCGCGCAACGTCCCGGACGACGCGGCGGTGTTCACCGAACCGATTGCCGCGGCGTGCGAGATTCTGGATCAGGTCAGAATCCCGCGCGGAGGGGAGGTGGCGCTGCTCGGTTACGGCAAGCTCGGGAGGCTGATCGAGCA
>JAJFUV010000137.1 GCA_021372245.1 Terriglobales bacterium | reverse complement strand
CGCGCCGTTCGGGGAAGAGCTGACGTCGGCGCGGACCAGTTGGAGGACGACGGCGGCGGGGTACTACGGGGCGGACAGTTTCCCGCTGAAGTTCACGGGGAAGGAGCGGGACACGCTGACGGAGCTGGATTACTTCGGGGCACGGTACTACGGATCGAGCTATGGACGGTTCGAGAGCCCGGATCCTCTTACGATCACGGAGGACCGCCTGCGTGAGCCACAACGACTGAACCTCTATCAGTACGGGCGCAACAATCCACTCTCGTTCATCGATCCCACAGGGCTGGATGACATCTATTACGACCACGGCGGGAATGAGATCGAGGAGCAACGGGTCAGGAAAAAGTGGTGGCAGAATCTGCTCTTCGGGAATACCCACTATCTCAGAGCTGCCGATGGCAGGACATACCAACTGGAGTCTGCATTGGTACCACTGAAGAATGGCGAGCGGTACACAGTCGTGTCGAGCGAGCAGACCCAGGCAATACTCTCCTCCTTTTTGATTGGCAAAGCCCGGTCCGGCCTATCGATGCCCGCTGGTCCTTCAACCGTGCTTCAGAACTCGCCGGAGGGCGCTCGTTGGGATTTCAAGAATACCGATGCAGCGCGGTCGTTGGGGCATCCACTGTTTGCACTGGGTGATGGCAAGCTCTACCTCTCCGATTACGTCGGAAACGTGGCGTGGGGCTACATCATGGCATCGAACTTGTGGCCGGAGTCGGTTGCGATGGCAGGCGCTGGCTTATACCAATTGGGGCCTGGCCGGGAGCGGTCAGGAATAGTCGGCCCTGCGTGGTGTTTCTATGATGATTGCCGTGACACACGTGCTATTGGGCGCGGTTACGGCATGTTCCGACGAAAACTGACGGGACTCAGGTGAGGCCTTTACAATGCGGTGGCTATGGTTGTCGCTGGGCGTTGCCGTCATACTGATATCACTATCTTGCGAACGTGCGCGGTTCGATGGATATGACGAGGTTCGGCAACAGTTGGTCAGTAATGAACGGGAATACGCGGATGCGGCTGAGGATTGGGCCCGCGGACCCGGCAAATTGACGTTCTGCTACTTCGGTGAAGGCCGGTACCGGTGGGGTGACCAGTATATCGACAAGTCGGGGAGCGGTTTTCGAGTCGGCGCAAAGGAGGTCACGAGTCTAGAGCAAGCGGCCCGAGTGGTTGGCACGACGCCGGAGGTGCTGGATCGGTGGATCCAACGTGCAGAACGATTGCAGCTCTACTGTATTGACCAATGGGCACCATCTGGGTATGTTCAGATTCTGTTGCGAGGTTCGGAATGGCGGCCATACGGGTTGCGGTATGCACCGGAAGGAAATGAGAATGCTCAGAAGGCGCTGGCTGAATACTCAAGGCAGGGCCGCGAGAAGAACACCGACCTCGTGCTCCGACCTATCGCTAACCGATGGTTCTATTTCGAATCGAGGCGGTTCTGACATTGCTAAAGTTCACGGGAAAGGAGCGGGACACGCTGACCGGTCTCGATTACTTCGGGGCGCGGTACTACGGATCGAGCTATGGACGGTTCGAGAGCCCGGATCCGAAAAGTGCTGGCGCGGATCGCCAGAATCCTCAAAGCTGGAACGGGTATAACTATGCCTTGAATAACCCTCTAGCTTTCGTAGACCCGAATGGCAAATGGCCATTCTATGTGCACAACCGAATTCACGAGGCGGCGCTTGGCGGATTACTGAGCCGCTCTCAATTGAAACTGCTGAATCGCGTTAGCTGGGATGCGGACTTTGGATCTGGGAATCAGGTCCCGGCACGTTCGTACACTCACGCTATGTGTTTCCCTGGGCAGAGTGGGGGAGCCTGTGCCGCGATGATTGGCGGGTTTGTTTACGAACGGCTGTCGAGTGCCAACCGTCTCTCAATGGGTGGAGCAAACATAACTGCGGCCGCGCTTTCGGCGTTTGGCGAAGCCGTGCACGCGCTAATAGACATGGGAGATCCGGCGCATTTTCGCGAGGAAGCCCTTGCATGGGGGAACGGAAGCTCAGAGAGCGTGATGCACTATTTGGGGGAGAGTTCAGAAAGCGTCAATTGGGCCGGAGTTGGTCAGAGTATCAGGATGACCATTTCAGCTGGTTTGGTGGCCCTCCCCGAACTTGTGAAGAGACAAGGAGATCCACAAGCTTGGATGAATCGAACGATCACTGACTACGTTCAACGCCACTTCGTCCACCGGTCTCGGACATGCGGCATGATGAACAACGAAGGCAACTATAGTGGGTATGCGGAGGAGGAGGAAGCCCGGCAGTGCGCGCTTGGTAACCCGGCGGCCTGCAGGCGCTGACTATGGGATTCCGTGGGTGCGTTTGGGAGTTTCTGGTCGCGAGTTCGGTCGGCTTTGGGGTGACGCTTACTGGCCTTGTGTTGGGATTGGCCTCAACAACAGTCCGGCCGGTTGGGGACTGGGTATTGAAACCTGGTTTCACGTTGCCTGAGTGGTACTGGCGCGGCGTGCACGAATCGCTGCAATTACTTCTGGCGATATGCTTAAATATTGCCTTCTATGGCGCATTCTATTGTTCGGGGCGTCGTCTTTGGACGGCGCTGCGGCATGTGAAAACTGCCAGTCGTGGAAAGCAAGGAAGCCATTGAGAGGCCGGACCCAACCGGGCCTGCTGGGGGACAGATGTCCCCATTTTCCCCAGAATCACGGGCATCGTTGATCGATTAGGCTTTGCTGGGGACGGCTTTGGGCTTTGCTGGGGGCTTTGCTGGGGCTTTGCTGGGGACAGCCCGTGCGCCGCGCCCCTCGGGTGAGACACGGAAATCAGGGACCAATCGCCGTTCGATGAAACATCCTTGTCGAACGGAAGTAATCGTAGCAGACTGGGACTGGCTGGCGAAGCGGAGGCGGGCTCTGCTGGAGAGCAACCCGCCAAGGAATCGTCAACCGGAAACTCATCCAGACGATGAGCGGGGGCTCGGCCCGCAATGGGTGAGCCCCCATCGGATGGATAGATTTCCTCATGCCTCGGAAAACTCATTCACGCCACCTCCGCCAACTCGAACTGCTTCGGGGAGCGGTAGGCCAGCGCCGAGTGCAGCCGCTGCTCGTTGTAGTAGTGATCGATGAACTCTTCCAGAATTCTGCGAAGCTCATCCATCGTGCTGTAACGGCGGCATCGAATCTCTTCTTGCTTGAGCGTCTTCAGGAAGCTCTCGCACCGCGCGTTGTCGTACGGGTAGCCCGTGCGGCTCATGCTGCCGACGATCTGGTTGTCGTGCAACGCCGTAACGTATTCCAGACTGGCGTACTGCACGCCGCGATCGGAATGGTGCACCAGCCCCGCCGCCGGCCGGCGCGCTGCGATCGCTTGCAGCAACGCCTCTTTCGGCAGACTGGCGGTGAGTTGGCGATCCAGCGCCCACCCGACCACGCGGCGCGACCAGGCGTCCAGCACTACGGCCAGGTAAACGAACTCGCTGCGCAGCCGGATGTAAGTCAGGTCCGCTACCCAGAGCTGGTCGGCCCCGTCCGGCTCCATGAAGGGAGCCAGGTTCGGGAAGATCGCCAGTTGATGACGGCTGTCGGTGGTCGTAATCCACTTCCGCCGCCGCATCGCCAGCAGATTGTCCTCCCGCATGATGCGCCGGATCTTTTTGTGATTTACCTCGAAACCCTGCTTACGCAGAGCCGCGCGCACGCGCCGGTACCCGTAGGCCCGATGCGCCAGGCAGATGCGCTGGATGCGGTCTCGCAACTCACCGTCCGCTTCCTGCGGCGCTTTCTGGACCCAGTAGCGGTAGTAGCCGGCGCGCGCCACTCCCACTAATTGACAGAATCCTTCAATCCCGATTTCGCCTTGCTGCTGCGTCATCGCTTGGATTTGTGCGAAGACGACGCCGCGCCAGTTCCGCTGCTCTGCTGGCGTAGCTCCTTGATGCGCTGCAAGGCACCTCTGAAAAAACGGTTCTCCAGAGTGAGCCGGCCCACCAACTGCTCCAACTCTTTCACGCGATCCGCCGTGCGGTCCGCCGGCGGCTCCGTATCAGGACTCTTCTTGGGCCGCCCCGCCCGACGCAACGGCTGGCCCGCCAGGACGCGGTCGCGCCACTCGTAGAGCAGCTTCCGCCGGACGTTCAACTCCCGAGACAGGACCGACGGACTCTCCCCAGCCTGCATCCGCTGGACCGCCGCCGCCTTGAACTTCGGACTAAAGACTCGGTTCGCCTTCATCAGGTTCAGTTCTCCATTCAGTGTAGAACTGTCCCTGATTCTTCTGTCTCACTTTAGGGGCGCACTCCAGTTACTGTCCCCCTTTTCTTTAGCGCGAGGTCGAAACCGTCTGCACGATCTGCTTGGCAAGTTCTTCCGATCCGCCGGCCTTGAATATCACCATTGCCTGGCAAACGCCCTTGGTCGACTGTGGAATCTGGCCGACCATCTTCCGGCGGGGCGGCATGGGGCCGAAACTGTTGACTCTGTCCTCCAGGATGAGGCGCTTGCTGGTATTCTCGAAGATCTTGATCGGATGGTAGGCGGCCAGCCGGTATGCCTCGGGGTCCATCTTTGCGTCTACCTCGTGGAGAATCATGGCAGTGAAGAGCTTCTTCGGATCTAGGGCGGAAAGGGGGGCAGTATCGAACGTCCAGTCATTCGGTACGTTGATCTGACATGTACCCTTTTCGCTTTTCATAACTTTCCAGCCTGCCGGAGCCTGCTGTGCCATCGTGATTCCCGCGAATGCCAGCGCGGCCAACAAAAGACGATTCATCGATACTTCCTTCCCATTCCCCGGCTTCGATCCCTCGGGTCGGGTGCACAAGAAACGAAGCGAGATTATTCAGGATTTCCCTTTTGGACTTCGTGCCACCAGCGATTATACATCAACCCGCCTCCAGCGGAGCCGGTTCTCTCATTCTTCTATCCCCAGCGACTTTGCGGAGACCCAGGCGGGACCCGCCCTGCCTCCTCTGAGTACGATACACCGCGGAAGTGCCTCATTTACGAAATCGACAGTGGTCGTTCGTGCAGGCGAAGACATTCAAGAAAACGTTCCGTCTGTCCCCGGTTTTTGTGGGGGCCTTGTCAACGCCAAATAGAAATGTCGTGTGTTCTGCCAAATAGAAATGTCGCCTTTTGAGGGCGGGGCGGAGGTGGTGGGTTTATGTTGGATGAGATGTTTCGGGGGAGTCGCGCTCCCCGGAGCAGATCCGAAGACCG